>JBJSXS010000726.1:0-7545 GCA_046086545.1 Gemmata sp. | reverse complement strand
GCCCTCGCCGACGCGCACGACGCGCAGCGTGGGGAAGCGCGGGCCGCCGGCGATGGGGTGCCCGGCCAGCACCACGACCCGCTCCCCGGTCTTGACGGTGCCCGCGGCGAACGCGTCCCGAACTGCAGTCGCCATACGGTCCCCGTGCGGCGCGACCGGCGTCATCCGCACCGGCGTGATGCCCCACACGAGCGCCAGGCGCTGGAGCACCGCGTCGGTCGGCGCGACCGCCACCACCCGCGCCCAGGGCCGGTGCCGCGCGGCCAGCTTCGCGGTCCGCCCCGAGAGCGTCGGCGTCACGATCGCGGTCGCGCTCACCTCGTCGGCCAGCGAGCAGGCGGCCAGCGTGATCGGATCGTCGATCTCGTCCCCGGTGACCGCCGGGCTGGTGTGGTGCGCGGCCCGCGTGTTGCGGAGGTGCGTTTCGGTCTCCACCGCGATGCGGTGCATACACGAGACCGCCTCGACCGGGTACGCGCCGACGGCCGTTTCGCCCGAGAGCATCACCGCGTCGGTGCCGTCGAAGACCGCGTTCGCCACGTCGCCCGCCTCGGCGCGCGTGGGCCGCGGGTTGTTACGCATGGAGTCCAGCATGTCGGTCGCGGTGATGACCGGCTTGCCCGCGGCGCGGGCCTCGGCGATCAGGGTCTTCTGAACGGTCGGCACGCACTCCAGCGGCAGTTCCACGCCGAGGTCGCCGCGCGCCACCATGATGGCGTCGAACGCCGCCACGATCGCGCCCGCGCGGCCGACCGCCTCGGGGCGCTCGACCTTCGCCAGCACCGCCACGTCGGTGCCCACCGCCCGGCACGCGGCACGCACCTCGTCGGCCGCTTCCGGCCCGCGGACGAACGACACCGCGACCCAGTCCGCGCCGGCCCGCGCCGCGACCGCGAGCGCCGCGCGGTCGCGCTCGGTGAGCGCGGGCAGCGTGAGCGGCGTGTCCGGCAGGTTCAGCCCCTTGTTGGGGTGCAGGGTGCCGCCGACGGTGCAGCGCGCGGCGACGCGGCCCCCGCTCGTCTCGCCGGCTTCGAGCTGCAACCGCCCGTCGTCGAGCAGCATCCGGTGCCCGGGCCGCACGTCCGCGAGCATCTCCGGCTCGGTGATCACGAGGTCGGTCAGGTCCACGGGCTGATGGGTCAGCGAGAAGTGGACCGGGTCGCCCACGTTGAGGACCCGCGTGGACGACATCTTCACCCGGAGCTTCGGCCCCGGCAGGTCCGCGAGGACGGCCGCGAACTTGCCCACGCCCTTCGCGGCGTCGCGGAACCGCCGCACGCGCCCGAGGTGCTCCTCCGCGGCCCCGTGCGAGAAGTTGATCCGGGCCACGTCCACGCCCGCGCGGAGGATCGCTTCGAGCATTTCGGGCGTGTCGGTCGCCGGCCCGAGGGTGGCGACGATCTTCGTTCGGCGGCTCATGCGGGCTCCGTTTTGGTATGCTCGGGGCGAGTACGAAGAGAGGAATGGTGGTGTATGGCCGGGCCGCGCCGGGAGCAATTCTCGGACTTTGTGATCGCGACCGCGTTCGTCGTTACGGCCGTTTTCGTTCTCGTGCCGCCGGCGAAGGCGCTCGCCGGACCGGTTTCAAACGATGTCGGGCACCCGGCGATTCGCGCGTCTGCGTTCTGGCCCGTCATCTTGTGGTGCGCCGGTTGGCCGGTGGCATTCGCCCGGGCCGGGCGGGCGGCCGGCGCGCGGGCCTTGTGGGCCCTCGGGTGCCTCCTGTCGCTCCTGCACACCGCCGTGGCGTTTCATGTCGGGCACCGGTGGTCGCACGAAGCCGCCTGGGACCACACGAGACAGGTTGGCGGGTTCGGTGACGGCATTTACGTCAATTACGCTTTCGCGCTAGTTTGGCTTGCGGACGCGGTGTGGGTGTGCGCCGCGTTCGATTCGTACCGCGCGCGCCCGCGGTGGCTGCACTGGTTGGTACACGGTTTTCTCGCGTTCGTGGTGTTCAATGCGGCCGTCGTGTTCGGAAGTTCTGGGGCCCGATGGACGTTCGGGTGTGGCTTGTTGGTTTCGCTCGCCGCCCGGTTCGCGGAGGCGCGCCGGCCGGGCACCCACGTTTCGCGCTGAGCGCGAATTCGCGTGCCGTCAAAACCGGGCGCGCGGCGTTTGCAGTCCTGATGCGATGAACTAAGCTTCGCGTGCTTACCAGACTCCGCCCGGGCCGACAACCGTGCCCGCGAAGCTACGGATCCAGCGTGCAACAACCCATTGCGACCGCCGCCGACCCGCTGCCAGTGCTGGTGCGCGCCCTGGGGGACACCAACCCGCTCGAGCGCGTGCGGGCCGCGAAAGATCTGGGCCGGCTCGGGTGGCTTGCGCGGGAGGCGACCGCCGCTCTGGTGACCGCACTCGAAGACGAGGACGCGAAGGTGCGCGAGGCCGCGGCCCACGCCGTCGGCGGAATGGGGCCGGAGTCGCTGCCCGCGCTCGTCGCCATGCTGGGGCACTGGGACAAGTACGTCCGGCGGCACTCGGTCTGGGCGCTGGGCAAGCTCGGCGCGCTCGCGCGCCCGGCACTGGCCGACCTGTGCCATTCGCTGAAGGACCCGGACCCGCGGACCGCCAGCGGGGCCGCGCAGGCGCTCGGTAACATGGGCGCGGACGGGGCCGACGCGGTCGGCCCGCTGGCGGAAGCCATGCGCGGCACCAACATCGTGCTGTGCCGGCTTGCGTCTAAGGCGCTCAGTCAGGTCGGGGCGCCCGCGCTCGCCACGCTCATCGCGCACCTGCAGCACGCGGACCCGTTCATACGCGGCGAGTCGGCACTGGCGATCGGCTGGATGGGGGCCGAGGCCCGCGCCGCCGTACCCTTCCTGGCACGCATCCTGCGCGGCTCGGACGCGTCCCTCATACGCACCCCGGCGCCGGTCGGGACGCCCACCGCGATCCCGTTCGGGGGCGCCAGCGAAGTCCTCACCCCGCCGCAGGTGGACACCAGCGAGGGCCATACCGCAGAGATGACCTGTCGCGTCTTCGCGGCCCAGGCGCTCGGGCGAATCGGCTCGGGCGCGTCTTGCGCGCTGGTCGAATTGCGCGAGGCGGCAACCGCCGCGCCCGAACCGCTGCGCCAGGCCGCGCAGCAAGCGGTCCGTCAAATCCAGAGCGCCTAGGCTCTACTTCCCCGGCGGGGTCACGATCGGGGGCAGTTCCGGAACGAACGGCGGGAGCGCCGGCGTGTAGGCGGGCGCCAGCGAATCGATCGGGGTCGGCAGGACGGGTCGCTCTTGCGCCGGCGGGAGTCGCAGCGGCGGCTCGGGCGTGTTTCGCGCCGCCTCGACCGTGACCCGCGGGCTGTGCGGCGCCCGCGCGAGCGGGGGCTCGCCGGTGAAGTTCGGGAACGGGGGCGGCCCCAAGTTGAGCGCGGAACGGATCGCGGTCCGCGGGCCGGGTATCACGTTCGGCCAGAACATTCGCCCCGCGGCGGGTTGCGAACCGGTCGGTTGCGCCGAGACGGCAGGCAGCGCGGCGACCGGTATCGCGGTCGCCCCGGCGGGCGGCACGCGGGGGCCGGCCCCGGGCGGGGGCGGGGCAGGCGCGAACGCCACCGCCGGCCGCGCCCCCGCACGGCTGGCCAGGGGCGGTTCGACCGTTTGTCCGGGCGACCCGTCGGTGCCTTTCGCGGTCCGGTACCCGTGCAGGTGGTACTCCCAAAGAGCCCGCTTCGCGGCCAGCTTCACCAGCGGCGACGGGTCGCTTTCGAACGCCGCTTCCAGTGCCACGCCCGCCGACGGGTACACCTCGCCCAGCTGCCGCAGGGAGTCGGCCGCTACGGCACGCACCGCCGGGGACGCGTCCTTGCGCAGCGCGTGAATCAGCGCCGGGGCGACGTCCGGGGAGCTGATCGCGTCCGCCCCGCCGAGCGCGTCGGCCGCGGCTTTCCGCTTCTTTTCGTCGGGGTCGTTCCGCAGCGTCTGGACGAGAGCGGCCGCGCCGGCCTCGTCTACTTTCGGCTTGCGGCTGAACAGCGGGCCGGGGCCGGCCCCGGCCGGGGGCAGCGCGCCGAGTGCGAGCAGGAGGGTTACAGTGAGCCGGGTGCGCGGCACGAGGTGCTCCGTGTGGCCCGTCCGCGGCGGCGCAGAGGGGATCCCGGGTCACATCGTCCGGCGGAGGGGTGCCGGTGCGGGCGGTTCGCGAATTCTGGTAACGGGCGGAGGCCGCGCAGCCGACGCGACCGACACACCGCCCACAACCGCAACGCCCGACCGCACGTGTCGGCGTCGCGACCGCTACAGCCGTTAGAAGCCGCCGAGGTTGCCGCCGGCGCCGCCGATGCCCTTGTTCCGGTCCTTGAGGTTCTCTTCCTTCTTCGGGGCGGGCGGCGCGCGGTACGCGGCCTTGTCCGGTTCGTTGTACCGCGGTTCGTCCGGCGGCAGCTTGTACTCTTCCACCTTCGGACCGTTCACGTTGTACTTGTCGTGGTAGCACCCGATCGCCGCGCACGCGACGACCAGGGCGATCAGCGCCCGCATACTCGTTCCCCCGCGCCTTGTGTTTGCGGCGTGCGTATAGCCGCTCGGCGCCGGGGCACAAGGGGAAGTGAGAGCGCACGGGCGTGAAGGCCGGTGCCGCAGGAGTGGGGCTACGCCCCGTTACCGCTCGGCACACCGGCGTTGGCCGGCCCGCTCGGGGCGCCGGTGCGGAGCCACCGCGTCGGCATCCCGCCGGTGCGGAAGATGTCGGCCAGCATCAGCCGCGCGGCCTCGTCGCGCACCGTCGCGTCCACCGCGGCGACCGTCTCTTCGATCGCGTAGGGCACGCGCTTGAGATGCAACGCGGCGCCATCGATCACCGCGTACGCGGCCTGCGGGTTCCCGTCGCGGCTCACGCCGACGCTGCCCGGGTTGATCACCAGCGTGCTGCCGACCTGCAGCGTGTACGGCACGTGGGTGTGCCCGACGATCACGTAATCCGCTTTGACGCGCGCGAGCCGCGGGGCCCAGAACCCCGGGTCGGCCGCGGCGTACTCGTCCATCGGGTCGCGCGGGGTCGCGTGAACCATCAGGAACCGCTTGCCGCCGAGGGTGAACATGCGCGACGTGGGCAGGTCGGCCAGGAACCGGCGCTGGTCGCCCGAAAGCGCGGCGACGGTCAGCGGGCGGGTGACGCCGGTCAGGTAGCGGAACCCGCCGGCCCCGGTGATCTCGACGTTCTGCGCGGCCCCGTGGTCGTGGTTGCCGCGCACGCAGTGGGTGGCGTTCACGCGCACCCACTCGACACACCACGCCGGCTCGGGGCCGTAATCGACCAGGTCGCCGGCGCACAGGCACGCGTCGAACGGTTCCCGCACCGCTTCCAGCGCGGCCCGGTTGCCGTGAATGTCTGCGACCACCAGCACGCGCATGCGACCGGCCTCCTGCGGCGAATTGTAGCACCGGCCATCACAGCGTCCCGCGCGGCGGGGGAAAGGGGAGGGCGGCGGGCAGAGGACAGAAGCGGCGGAGAGGGGCGAGATCGCCTCACCCCCAGTCCGGCTGCTGTACCCTGCCCGCCGCCCTCGCTCGGGACCGCGGGTGGCGCGTCACTTCACCAGGGACGGGTCCACCGCGACCCGGGCCACGCCGGGCACCTTCCGCACCTCGGCGGCGAAGGCCCACACGTCGCTCGCCTTCGCGGCCGCGCCGACCACGAGGAACCGCCCCTCCGGCCTCGCTTCGACCCCGAGCTTCGCGAACCGGGCGTCGGCCGCGCGGATGGCCGCGACCGTGGCCAGAACGTCTGCCGGTCTCGTGCCGGCCCCGCCGGTGAGCGCGCCGGGCGTGGAGGGCACGATCGGGGCCACCGGCTGAACCTTCGCGGCCGCGCCGGGGACGGTCGGCGCGCCGAGCACGCCGGCCACCGGCGCCCCGAGCAGGTTCGGGTGCTGTGCGACAACCGTTTTGCCGGGGGCCGCCGCGACCAGATCGGTCGGCGGCAGCGCGGGCACCGCCGGGATGTACCCATCGGCCGCGCCCGGAGGGATCGACACGCCCGGCAGCGCGGCGCCGCTCGGGTTCGTCGCCCCGGGCTTCATTCGTTCGGCCACCGCCCGCAGCAGCGGGTCCGGGTCGGCGTCCACGAAGCACGTGTTCTTAACCGACTCGATGCCGCGCACGCTCCGGACCACCTCCTCGGCCCGCTTCCGGATCGCTTCGCTGCTCACCGGGCCGCCGATCACCGCGCCGCGGTCCACCACGCTCACCAGAATGTTCACGTTCCGCAGGGACGGGTCGGCGTCGAACGCGGTGAGCACGGCCCGGGCCAGCGTCACGTCGGAGATGGCGGCCGGCTTGACGACCGCCGCCCGCTGCAGGTGCGGGTCGGCGGCCAGCACCGCCCCCGTGCTGGCGGTGCAGGCAAGGGCGGCGAACGTGCGGAGGGTTTTCGATGTCAGCAGGTGCGTAACCATGGTGAACCTCACCGGCGGGCCGAGTGCCGTAACGGTCGTTACGACTCGCCGCGCCGCGGGGGCGTGCATCTAATGTGGGTCACGGCCAGTGGCGATGAAATTGCGCGGATGTCATTTTTACAAAACTGATCCGTCCGACCGTTCCGTGTGGAACGGGTGGCGAGCGGCGTCCGGTCCGCGAAGGGGTCCGGGGTGGGTAATCTGTAAGGCCTCGGGTCGCAAAACAGAAGTCTCAAGTGGTTAGGGCGAAGACCTCTCATCGGATCGGATTCGTCTTAACAACTTCAGGCGTAAAGATTTGAGTCAAGGACTATTCGGGGGGCGGAAGCATCTGGTGCGCGCCGGTGACGTCGCCGGTGAAGGCCGACCTCAACGGCAGGCGGATGGTGAACTTGCTGCCCTTGTCGATGACGCTCTGAAGGACGATGTCGCCGCCGTGCTCGCGGAGGATCTTGCGGCTCACCGGCAGGCCCAGCCCGGTGCCGCGGCTGCCCTTCGTACTCACGAACGGCTTGAAAATGTCCTCTTGCTGGTCTGCCGGGATGCCCGGGCCATTGTCCAGCACGATGATCTTCGCCCACGCGCCGTCCGGCTCCAGAAGGGCCTGGACCGAGAGCTTCGCGCCCTCGCGGTCCTCAAGCGCGTCGATCGCGTTGCCGACCAGGTTCAGCAGCGCGCGGTGGATGCCGTCGGTGTCACACGGCACCGCTCCCACCCCGGTCCCGGGGCGCCAGTCGACGGCCACGCCGCGGTCCGCGGCCCGGCCCTGCACCATTTCGAGCACGTCCGCGCACAGCCGGTTCAGGTCCGTCGGCTCCACCGCCGGCTCGCGCTCCTTCGAGTAGCTCAGCATGTCGAGGATCAGGTCGTCGATGCGCCCCTGGTTGCGCTCGACCAGCTTCCAGCCCTTGCCGAGCAGCTCGCGGTCGTCCTCCTTGAGCGCGGTGCGCACCATGTCGGCCCCGAACCGGACCCCCTGCATGATGTTCTTGATGTGGTGCGACATGGCCGCGATTGTCTGCCCGACGGCGGCGAGCCGCTCCGCGTTCACCAGCGCCTGGTGGTACCGGCTCTCCTCGACCGCGATGGCCGCCTGGTGTGCGATGGCGCTGGCCAGGTGCAGGTGGTCCTCGGTGAACTTGGTCGCC
>JBJSXS010000725.1:0-2550 GCA_046086545.1 Gemmata sp. | reverse complement strand
GAACCGCTGCAGCCTGAGCACGTGCTCACCGCAGAGCATCTCGGCGTACCGCCAGAGCGAATCGGCCCGCGTCCGGTCGGCGTCGCTCATCGCCCACTCCCGCAGCCGGGCGTCGTCGCGGAAGTAGGCCATCTCGGCCGGCACGGTGTTCACTCGGTCTCCGCCGAACGGAGCCATCTGCTGGGGCGCGAGCGACGGCCACCGCAGGGCCATGTCCACGAACCCCTGCCGCGGGAACCGTGTTTCGAAGGAGGCGACGGCGGCGGGCGAGGCGGCCAGCCACCCGAGTTCGAACGCGGTGGTCCGCGCCACGCCCCACCGCGAGAGTTCCGCGGTGAGTTCCGCGAACATGCCGATGTCGATTTCCCTTCCGGTGCGGCCGATGCCCGTGCTGAGCACGGTGTCGTCGTTGGCGGCCGCGACCGGGAGCACGACGTCCGCGGTGACTCCCTTGCGAAACCTGCCGCCGGTGTCGAAGACATCCAGAGAGGCGAGTTCGACGAGACTGATGCGGAGGTAGGCTCCAGCCCCGAACGTGATGGCGGGCAACGCCAGCGGCTTCGGACCGAAGCATGTGAACGAGTGCTGTTCCCAGGCGGTGGGCGGGAGCCTGTCAGGTGTGCCGGCCGGGCTGGCCGGTGGCATGAACACCTCCACCGCACCGGGCCGCAGCGGCCGATACGACACATTCGTCACCGTCTGGTCTTTGCCGTCCACGTTCTTCGTGACGGTCTCGCTGATTCGGATCTGCGGCCAGCCGAGACGGTGGCCGCCGGCAGAGAGGGGAGTGAATGCCTCGTGCACGGCGACCAAGAGGGGAGCCTCGAGGAGCGGAGGCCTGACGGCCGGCGGTTTGGACAGCACCGTAGCGGGCACCAGCGTGACGGACGGATCCTTCGTGATCGGCAAGGCGGCCCCGTCCCGCAGGCTTTTCCAGAAGGAGGCCCCCACGAGATCGAGCGTCCGGCGCACCGTCTCGGGCGGCTCGTCGGTCCACGCTCCGGGCTTGGGCATGGCCTGCACCGCAGCCACCCACAGGCGATGCTCGAGGCTGTCGGGCGGACAGGTCCGCCACCGCTCCCACACCTTCCCGAGAAAGACGGGGTTGAGCTCCATTCGCTCGGCGAGCTGCGGCAGCACGGCCGCCGGGTCGGCCGCGGCGGTCGCCAGCCAGATGGCCGTGAGGTGGCGGCCGAACCCCCGCCACTCCTTTTCCACTTTGTCGTTGGTGCTCCGGACCCCGCGCTCATCGGAGGCACCGGGCGGGGTGGTCGACCTCCCCCTGCCGAGAAAGACGCTGCCGAGGGCTCCGCCGTTGAGCACCATCAGGTCGATGATCGAGGCGTCTTCCCGGATCCGCGGCGAGACGATCTGCCCGGGCGGGTCAAACACGAGCCGGCCGAGTTCGTCGAATCGCGCGTGTCCGGCGACGCGGTCGGCCACGGTGAGGTATTTGTCGAGCAGCGACGCGGTCATCGAACTCTGCGCCGACCCGATGTTCGTGAACCCCTCGCCGCCGACCGTGTCTTGGCCGAGCAGGTCGCGGATCGGGATCTCTCTTCCGGTCAGGTCGCGAATCATGTTCTCCATTTCCAGGATCGTGAGCCGGCGTCCGGCCACGCTGCCGGGATCGCCGGCCTGGGAGAGCGCGAGGCGGTCGAGGCGGGCCTGGGCCCAGGCGGCGAGCCGATCACGCACCTCGGCCGACGGCTGCGGCTCGTCTTCCGGGGGCATGGCGGCGTGCCGCAGGGCGTCGACGACCTTCTCCCAGGTCTCCGCGGAAAAGGCCTGCGGACCCTGATCGAGTCGCAGGTTCGCCTCCGTCTTGGTCGCGTCGTGACAGCGGACGCAATGCTGACGCAGAAGACCCGCGGCGGCGGCGTCATCGATCACGGCGGCGGGCGGCGGTGCGGCGGCCCTGGCGAACCGTGGTCCGCGTCCCGGGCCACCGCCGGGGATTCCGCCGAGCAGCATCGAGGCTGCCGCCAGCAGCGAGAGAAGTCGTCGCATGCCGCTGCGGGTCATCCAGGCCGCCGGAGGTCTCAGGCCCCGATGGCCCGCCCATCTTCCCCGGGCGTGGGCATGACCCGCACAACTCCTTTGAGGTTTGAATAGTTTCGTCACGCCGATCCCGTCGCTGACGCTCCGGGCTTTCTGGTGGTAACGCATGACCCGGCTATTCAATCGTCAAAAAGGATAAAAATGCCGCGTGCCGGGGAGTTTCACCAGTCAAACGAGTCTCCAGAATAGAACCAAGGCGGATGGCCCGTCAAGTTCGCCGTGGCGGCCGTCAGTCGGTCCGCTATAGTGATGGCTCCATGGCGGGAATTTCCTCCGAATCCGCACCGCTGATCGTGAGCGTGTCGGGGCTGCGCGGCGTGGTCGGGGAGGCGCTCACGGCCGAGGTCGCGGTCCGCTACGTCGCCGCCTTCACCGCCACGCTGCCGCCCGGACCGATCGTCGTCGGCCGCGACGGGCGGGCCAGCGGTCCCGCCCTGGCGGCCGCGATCGGCGAACATCTCGTCGCCGCCGGTCGCGACGTGATCGACT
>JBJSXS010000724.1:0-6500 GCA_046086545.1 Gemmata sp. | reverse complement strand
CGACTACGCCCGCTACGCTGACACGCACGGCATCCACTTCGACAACTTCCGCGAGGTGTGGGCGTACCGCGACTGGGTGATTCGCGCGCTGAACGAGAACCAGAAGTTTGACCAGTTCACGATCGAACAGCTCGCCGGCGATCTGCTGCCCGACCCGACACTCGACCAGCGCGTCGCGACCGGGTTCAACCGGTGCAACATCACCACCAACGAGGGCGGGGTGATCGCGGAGGAGTACGTGGTGCTGTACGCCCGCGATCGCACCGAGACGACCGCGCAGGTGTGGATGGGTCTCACCGCGGGGTGCGCCGTGTGTCACGACCACAAGTACGACCCGATCACCATGAAGGACTTCTACTCCCTCTCGGCGTTCTTCAACAACACCACGCAGGGGGCGATGGACGGGAACGTGCCCAACACGCCGCCCATCATCAACGTGCCGCGCACCGAGGATCGGCCGCGGTACGTGGCCATCCAGAAGGAGTTGGCCGCAGCGAGGGCCAAGCAAGACGAGCGCAAAACCGCCGCCCGCGCCGAGTTCGCGAAGTGGCTCAGCTCCGCCAAGGCCGAGGACTTTGGAGCGAAGGCCCCGACGCAGGGCCTGGCGTTCCACGCGCCGCTCAAGGAAGGGAAGGGCGGCTCACTAACGGTTAATGTGGCTGGCAAAGAGCGAGAAGTCAAGTTCGACGGCGGCTACGACTGGTCCGCGAACAAGCCCGACAAGACGAAGGGCGCGTTCACGATTCTCCCTGGCAAGGCCATCGAGTTGAGGGACGTGGGCGACTTCGACCGCACGCAACCGTTCGCGGTCAGCGCGTGGGTGCAGTTGACCAAGCGCAACACTGCCAGCGCGATCGTCGGCCGGATGGACGAGGCGAACGGGTTCCGGGGGTGGGACGTTTGGCTCCAGAACGACAAGGTCGGAATGCACGTCATCAACAACTACCCGGCAGACGCGGTGAAGGTGGTCGCCAAGACCCCGCTGGCGCTCAACAAGTGGACCCACGTCACCGTGGCATACGACGGCACCGGCAAGTCCTCGGGCATCAAGGTCTACTACGACGGCGAACCGCAACCGACCGACGTCGAAGCGGACGCGCTGAAGTCCACCACCCGGACGGCCGTGCCGTTGAAGATCGGCCAGCGCAACACCACGTCGCGCGCCGCGAACGTGTCACTGGAAGACCTTCGGATCTATGACCGCGCGTTCACAGCGATCGACGCGCAGCAGGTGTCCGGCTCGAAGAGAACCGCGGACATCCTGGCGAAGCCGGAGGAGAAGCGATCCCCCCAAGAAAAGGACGAGTTGTTCACCTGGTGGCTGGTGACGCGCGACGCGGCGTACATCGCCGCGGCGGCGGAGTACCGCAAACTGCAAGGCGAGGAGGTCGCGATCCGCGCCCGCGGCACCATCGCGCACGTCATGAACGAGCGGCCGAACAGCGAGCCGGGCGCGTTCGTCCTCTTCCGCGGCGATTACGACAAGCGCCGAGACCCGGTCAAGGCGGACACGCCGAAAGCGATGCCCGCGCTGCCGAAAGACCTGCCGCGCAACCGGCTCGGCCTGGCACAGTGGCTCGTCTCGAAGGAGCACCCGCTGACCGCGCGCGTCACGGTGAACCGGTTCTGGCAGGAACTGTACGGCACCGGCCTCGTTCGAACGAGCGGCGATTTCGGCATCGCGGGCGAACTGCCGTCACACCCGGAGTTGCTCGACTGGATGGCACTCGAGTTCCAGTCGCACTGGGACGTCAAGCAGTTCTTCAAGCTCCTGGTGACGAGCGCCACCTACCGGCAGGCGGCGGTGGTGACGCCCGAGAAGCTGGACAAGGACCGCGACAACCGGCTGATGAGTCGCGGCCCGCGGTTCCGCATGGACGCGGAAATGATCCGGGACAACGCCCTCGCCGCCAGCGGCCTGCTGGTGCGCAAGGTCGGCGGCCCGTCGGTGAAGCCCTACCAGCCCGATGGGGTCTGGGAAGCGGTCGCGATGATCGGCTCGAACACCCGCGACTACAAGCGCGACACCGGCGAGAACCTGTACCGCAGGAGCATGTACACCTTCTGGAAGCGCAGCGCGCCCCCGGCCGCAATGGAGGTGCTCAACGCGCCGGCCCGCGAACTCTGCACGGTGCGCCGGGACCGCACGAACACCCCGCTTGCGGCCCTGCTCACGCTCAACGACGTGCAGTTCGTGGAGGCGGCCCGGGTGCTGGCCGAGAAGACCATCGCGGCCGGGCCGGACGACCCGAGCCGCATCGACTTTATGGCCAAGCGGCTGATGGCCCGCTCCTTCCGCGCCGAGGAACTGACCGTGGTGAAGGGGGTACTCACGACCCTCCGCGAGCACTACACCGCGAAGCCGGACGAGGCGAAGAAGCTGATCGCCTTCGGCGAATCGAAGCCGGACGCGAACATCGCCGCCAGCGAACTGGCCGCCTGGACCATGCTCGCCAACCAACTGATGAACCTGGACGAGGTGCTGAACAAGTAGAGCGCGCTCGCGGCCCGGCCTCGCACACGAACACAAACACACGAGCCCCACATGACCCTTTTTCATAACCCCGCGGCACTCGAACTCACGCGCCGGCACTTCTTCGCGGCCGGCGGGCTGTCGCTCGGCAGCATGGCGCTGACGTCGCTCCTCGGAAACGCGGCCGAACGCGCACCCACTCCGAAAGCCGCTGCCGACACCGCCACGGGCATCGGTGCGGCGCTGCCGCGGACGCATTTCCCGACGAAGTGCAAGAACGTGATCTACCTGCACATGGTCGGCGGCCCTGCCCAGATGGACCTCTACGACTACAAGCCGGAGATGGAGAAGCAGTACGACAAGGACCTGCCGGACAGCATCCGCAAGGGCCAGCGCCTCACCACGATGACCAGCGGGCAGCAGCGGTTCCCGGTTGCGCCGAGCAAGTACAAGTTCGCCCGGAAGGGCAACTGCGGGATGTGGATGAACGACGAACTCCTGCCGTACACCGCCAAGATGGCCGACGACATGGTGTTCGTCCGCTCGATGTACACCGAGGCCATCAACCACGAGCCGGCCATCACCCACATGCAGACCGGCAACATGGTCACCGGGCGCCCGTGCCTCGGCGCGTGGGCGAGCTACGGCTTGGGTTCGCTCAACCAGAATCTCCCGACCTTCGTGGTGATGGTCGCCAAACCGACCAACCAGGATCAGGTGCAGGCGATCTCCGCGCGGCTGTGGCAGTCGGGCTACCTGCCCGGCGAACACGCGGCGGTCAGCTTCCGGGCCGCGAACGACCCGATCCTGTTCATCAACAACCCGCCCGGGGTGTCGCCGGACGTGCGCCGCACCACGCTCGACGGCCTCAACAAGCTCAACGAACTGAGCCACGCGCAACTGGGCGACCCCGAGACGAAGACCCGGATCGCGCAGTACGAGATGGCTTACCGGATGCAATCGAGCGTGCCGGAACTCGCGGACCTCTCGAAAGAGCCGAAAGAGGTGCTGGACAGTTACGGCCCCGACGTGAAGAAGCCCGGGAGCTTCGCCCACACCGCGCTCACCGCACGCCGACTGGTCGAACGCGGGGTCCGGTTCGTTCAGGTGTACCACAACAACTGGGACCACCACGGGAACCTGGTCGGGCGCATGAAGGACCAGACCAAGGACGTGGACCAGCCGTGCTGGGCGCTGATTCAGGACCTCAAGCGCCAAGGGCTGTTCGATAGCACGCTGGTCATATGGGGCGGCGAGTTCGGGCGGACCATCTACAGCCAGGGCGGGCTGTCGAAGACGAACTACGGCCGCGACCACCACCCGCGGTGCTTCACCATGTGGATGGCCGGCGGCGGTACGAAGGGCGGCACCATCTACGGCGAGACCGACGACTACAGCTACAACATCGTCAAAGATCCGGTCCATGTGCGCGACCTGCACGCGACCATCCTGCGCTTGCTCGGAATCGATCACGACAGGTTCAGCTACCGGTTCCAGGGGCTCGACAATAAGCTCGTGGGAGTTGAAAAGGCGAACGTCATCAGGGAACTGATTGCGTGAGTTCCCGTTCTGCCGTGACCGGAACTGGGTCTCACCGACTGTTGCATCCCGGGGCAAGCCATCTGGGCGGCCGGCGGACTCCCGTTCTGATCGCGGCTGAACGACGATTCCGCTTGGCCTGCTCGCCCCTGTTCGGTCACAATAACTTCGGCCCTACCACCCTCAGAGGTTTTGCCATGTCCGACACGACCCGCCGCACGTTTATGCAAACATCCGCCGCGGCCGCCGCCGGCGCGGCCCTCCTGCCCGGGGCGTACGCCGCCGGCGACGGCACGATCAAGGTGGGCCTGATCGGGTGCGGCAGTCGCGGCACCGGGGCCGCGCGCGAGGCGCTCCAGTCCGACCCCAAGGTGAAGTTGGTCGCGATGGCGGACGCGTTCATGGACCGGCTCGAAGACAGCCTCAATAACCTGAACAACATCAAGTCCATTACGGGCAAGGTTGACGTCTCCAAGGACCGCCGGTTCGACGGGTTCGACGGCTACAAGAGGGTGATCGACAGCGACGTGGACGTGGTTCTGCTCACCACCCCGCCCGGGTTCCGGCCCCTGCACCTCGAAGCCGCGATCCGTGCCGGCAAGCACGTGTTCTGCGAGAAACCGGTCGCGGTGGACCCCGCCGGTGTCCGCTCGGTAATCGCCACCAGCAAGCTCGCGAAGGAGAAGAACCTGAGCCTGTGCTCGGGCTTCTGCTACCGGTACGACCTCGCCAAGCGCGAGACCGTGAAGCGGATCCAGGACAAGATGATCGGCGACGTGGCCGCCATGCACATCACTTACCTGACCGGCGAGATCTGGCACCGCGGGAACGACCCGAAGTGGACCCCGATGGAGCAGCAGATGCGCAACTGGTACTACTACACCTGGCTGTCGGGCGACTTCATCGTGGAGCAGCACTGCCACAACTTCGACAAGGCGCACTGGGTGTTCGGTGACGTGCCGGTGTCCGCGAGCGGCGTGGGCGGGAGGCAGTCCCGGCGCGACCCGAAGTTCGGGCACATTTTCGACCACTTCGCGGTCACCCTTGAGTACGCGAACGGGGCCAAGTTGTTCTCCGCGTGCCGCCAAACGAACGGCTGCGATGGGGACGTGAACGACCACGTAATCGGCACAAAGGGCTCCGCGCAGCTGATGAAGCACACCGTCACGCCCTACGACGGGAAGGGCTGGGCTTTCGGCAGCGAGACGAAGGTCAAGAGCATGTACCAGGTGGAGCACGACGAACTGTTCGCCGGCATCCGCGCGGGCAAGTACATCAACGACGGCGAGAGTGCCGCGTACAGCACGCTGATGGCGATCATGGCCCGCGAGGCCGCGTACTGCGGGCGTAAGATCACCTGGAAGGAGGCGCTGGCCGCGACCCAGAACCTCGCCCCGAAAGAGTACGCTTGGGGAGCGGCCCCGGTGGCGACCGTGCCGGTCCCTGGCACCTACAAGTTCAGTTGAACTGCAGGTTCGTAAAAAACTCGCCGGCCCGCCCCGCACAACCGAAGTGCGCGGGCGGGCCGTTTGAATCACTTGTTACCCTTCTCGACACCCTTTTGCTGCTTTTTCACGACGTTGCCCGCCGCGTCTAGGGTGACCTCCAACTTGCCGCCATTTGCGTCGCGCAACTGGAGTTCAAACTCAACCTTCCCGTCCTCTTCCTCCCGCTCCGCCTTCACCACAGTCGCCTTCAACGACTTCTCCGCGATCCCGATGGCTTCTGCCAAGCTGATCGTCTTGAGCTTGTTCGGCTCGGTACCGGGCTTGACGGGTTCGGTACCGGGCTTCACTGGCTTGACGGGTTCGGTACCGGGCTTCACTGGCTTGACGGGTTCGGTACCGGGCTTCACTGGCTTGACGGGTTCGGCACCTGGCTTGACGGGTTCGGTACCGGGCTTGACGGGTTCGGTACCGGGCTTGACGGGCTTGACGGGTTCGGTACCGGGCTTGACGGGCTTAACCGGTTCGGCGCCCGGCTTTGTGCCCGGTTTCACTGGTTCTGAACCCGGCTTGGAGGCGGGCTTCTCCGCCATTTGAAGCAGTTGCTTCAGCAACTCAGGGGGAAGTTTGCTCGCGTCGATCTGGATGATGAGTGGCTTGCCCGGTTCTGTGCCAGGCTGCGGCTTCTCGGGCTTCTTGTCGTCTGCGCGGGTGGGGCCGACGAGCGCGGCTCCCACCACAACCGCCAGTAGGTAACGAGACAGTGCGTGCATGAAACACTCCAGAGAGAGAGAGTAACCGAATACGCCCACAGTCTATTGCCCGGGACCTCGATACAGGGTCCGCGATTTCTCACGTTCCTGGCTCACTGCGGGAGCGGCACCTCCAGTTCCGCCGCCGCCTTCGTAATAAGCTCCCAGGTGCCGTCGGGTACCGAAATGCCGCTCGCCAGCCGCTTCCCCTTTGCATGGCGTTCCGGGTCGCAGGGAAGAGTGATCGTCGCCCCCGCTGCGGTGGGGCACGAGCGCACGTAGGCTGTCAGC
>JBJSXS010000723.1:0-9436 GCA_046086545.1 Gemmata sp. | reverse complement strand
GCCCGCCTTCGCGCAGGACAAGTTGCCCGACGGCGCGACTGTCGCAAGGCTCGACGTTCGTCCCGCTAAGGTCGAACTAAAAGGACCGTTTGCGTACTCCCAACTGCTCGTCCTCGCGACCCTCGACACCGGCGAGACGCTCGACGCGACCCGCATCGCGCGGATCACCGTCCCAAAGAGTGCCACCGTGACGGCCGGGCTGGTGCGACCGACCCAGGACGGCACCGGAGACATCACAGTGGCGCTCGCGGGCAGGACCGTGACACTGACATATTCAGCAGCTGAGTTCGCGAAGGACGTGCCGGTGAGCTTCGTCAGTGACGTGCAGCCAGTGCTGTCGAAGCTCGGCTGCAACGCCGGCACCTGCCACGGCGCGCAGGCCGGCAAGAACGGGTTCAAGCTGTCGCTACGCGGGTACGACCCCCTGTACGACTTCCGCGCACTCACGGACGACCTCGAAGGTCGGCGCTTCAACCGGGCCGCGCCTGAGAAGAGCCTCATGCTGATGAAGCCCGCCGGGGCGGTCCCGCACCAGGGCGGCGTGACCATGACCGCGGGCGACCCGAACTACGAACTGGTGCGCCGGTGGATCTCGCAAGGGGTGAAGCTCGATCTGGACGCGCCGCGCGTCAAGTCGCTGGACATTTTCCCCAAGAACCCGGTGATCGAGCGCATCGGGCAGAAGCAGCAGTTCGCCGCGGTCGCCACCTACACCGACGGGCGCGTGCGCGACGTGACCGCGGAAACCTTCGTCGAGTCGAGCAACACCGAAGTCGTCACCGTGGACAAAACCGGCCTCATCACCACCCTGCGCCGCGGCGAAGCAACGATGCTCGCGCGGTACGAGGGCGCTTACGCCGCGAGTACGGTAGTCATCATGGGCGACCGCACCGGGTTCGAGTGGAAGCAGCAACCGGTCCACAGCTTCATCGACTCGCTTGTCGACCAGAAGCTCAAGAAGGTGAAGGTGCAGGCCAGCGACCTGGCCGACGACGCGACGTTCCTGCGCCGCGCGTATCTGGACCTGACCGGGCTGCCGCCGACCGCCGAGCAGGTGCGCGCTTTCCTGGACGGTTCGCGCGACGGTCGAGCGAAGCGCGACGCGCTGATCGATTCGCTGGTCGGAAGCGAGTCGTTTGTCGAACACTGGTCCAACAAGTGGGCCGACATGCTGATGGTGAACCGCAAGTTCCTCGGGGACGTCGGCGCGAAAGCGTTCCGCCAGTGGATCCGCGACGCTGTGGCCGAAAACCGGCCCTACGACAAGTTCGCGTACCAGATCCTGACCGCTGCGGGCTCGAACGTGGACAACCCGCCGGCCGCGTACTACAAGACCCTCCGCACCCCGGACGCGGTGATGGAGAACACCACCCAACTCTTCCTTGCCGTGCGGTTCAACTGCAACAAGTGCCACGACCACCCGTTCGAAAAGTGGACACAGGATCAATACTTCTCGCTGGCCGCGTACTTCTCGCAGGTCGGTCGGACGGAAGACCCGAAGTTCCGCGGGCAGCGCCTCGGCGGCACCGCGGTCGAGGGCGCGAAGCCGCTCGTGGAGGTGGTCGCGGACCTGAAGACCGGAGAGATAAGGCACGAGCGCACCGGCGAGAACGCGCAGCCGAAGTTCCCGTACCCCATCACCGGTGGCGCGGTGAAAGGTGACACCCGGCGCGAGGATGTGGCGAAGTGGATCACGTCGCCGCAGAACCAGTACTTCGCGCGGAGTTACGTGAACCGCGTCTGGAGCTACCTGATGGGCGTCGGGCTCGTCGAACCGGTGGACGACATCCGTGCGGGCAACCCGCCCACCAACCCCGAGTTGCTCGACAAGCTCACCGAGGAGTTCATCAAGAGCGGGTTCGACGCCCAGAAGCTCATCAAGACCGTCTGCAAGAGCCGCACCTACCAGCTCGCGCTGACCACGAACAGGTGGAACAAGGACGACGAGATCAACTACTCGCACGCGCTGGCCCGGCGGCTGCCGGCGGAGGTGCTCTTCGACACGATCCACCACGCGACCGGGTCGCCGGCGAAACTTCCCGGCCTGCCCGCGGGCGCACGCGCGGCGCAGCTGCTCGACAGCAACGTGGACCTGCCGGGCGGGTTCCTGGACCTGTTCCAGAAGCCGGTGCGCGAGAGCTCCTGCGAGTGCGAGCGCGGCAGCGGGCTGAACCTCGGTCCCATTCTGGCGATGGTCAACGGCCCCATCGTGGGCGACGCGGTCAAAGACCCCAACAACCGGCTGAACAAGTTCGTCCTGGCGGAAAAGGACGACAACAAGCTCGCGGACGAAATCTACCTCGCGGTGCTGAACCGGTTGCCGAGCGCGGCCGAGCGCATGGCCGCGGTCGCCGCGATTCGCGCCGCGGCGAAGGATCACGCCGAACTCGTGGCCGAGTTCAAGACACAGGTGGATGCGTTCGAGCAGTACAAGACGACCCTCGATGCCAAGCAGAAGGTCTGGGAAGAGGGGCTGAAGTCGCAGAAGCCGACCGCGTGGACGGTACTCGACCTGCGCCGCGCCGGCGGGCAGTCCCCCGACACCAAGTTCAAGTTCGGCAAGGACGGGTCCGTGCTGGCCACCGGCACCGCGCCGGAGACGGACCTGTACACCGCCTCGGGCCTTACAGAGATCGACAAGCCGATCACGGCGATCAAGCTCGAAGTTCTTGCCGACCCGTCGCTGCCCGCGCGCGGCCCCGGGCGAGCCGAGAACGGGAACTTCGTGCTGAACGAGTTTAAGCTCACATACAAGCCGCTCCACACGCCTGACGCGGCCCCGACGGCCATCAAACTGACGGCGGCCGACCAGGTGTTCGCGCAGCCGACTTTCCCGGCGGCGAATGCGGTGGACAACAACCCCGCGACCGGCTGGGCGACGGCCCCGCGGTTCGGGCAGGACAACGCGGCGCTGTTCAAGTTCGACAAGCCCGTGAGCGCCCCAGCGGGCGTCTACTTCACCGCGACCCTCGAACAGCGGTTCGGTACGAAACACACCGTCGGGAAGTTCCGGCTGTCGGTGACGACCGAGGCGAACCCGAAACTGGGCGGCACGTTGACCCCGGAGCAGGTCGCTCTGCTGGAAACCCCAGTCGATAAGCGGACACAGGTCCAGAAGGACGCGCTCCGCGTGATGTACCTGTCGCAAGACAAGGAGTACGCGCGCCTCGCCGCGGACGCGGCCAACGCCCCGCCCGCGGACGCTCGCGTACTGGGCGCGCAAGACCTGGTGTGGGCGCTCATCAACAACCCCGCGTTCCTGTTCAACCACTGATGGAAGAGAAGGGGAGTAAGTGTGAAGGTGAGGAGGGGTGAGAAGACCACAAGTTCGCGACCCCCCGTTTCCCCTTGACGGGGTTATGCGATGCTAGCCGAGAAGCTCCGGGTGTGGCTCGAATGGGCGGTGCAGTCGGGCGCGTCCGACCTTCACGTCGTCGCGGGTCACCCGCCGGTCGTTCGCATCCACGGCGATCTCACCGAACTGCCCGACACAGCGCTCGCGTCGGACGAAATCGAACCGCTCCTGCTCTCGTCTTGTCCCGAAGACGCGGCGCGGCGCCTCCAGACGAACAAGAACGCGGACTTTTCCTTCGAGTGCCTGGTCGCGGGCAAGCCCGCACGCTTCAGAGCGACTCTCTTCCTGGCGGGCGGGGACCCGGGCGGCTGCTACCGCCTCATCCCCGACGTGATTCCCGATCTCTCGTGGGCCGGGTTCCCGGGTGACCTCGCGACGAAAATCGCCACCCTTCGCGACGGCCTGGTGATCGTTACCGGCGCGACCGGCTCGGGCAAATCGACGACGCTCGCGATACTCGTGAACCGGCTCAACAAGGCCGGCGGCCATCGCATCATCACGGTGGAAGAACCTGTTGAATACCGCTACCCGAAGGAACAAAACTCGGTCGTCACCCAGCGCGAAGTCGGAGGCGACGTACTTTCCTTTGCGGACGGGCTGAAGTACGGGCTGCGACAGGACCCCGACGTGATTCTGGTGGGCGAGATCCGTGATCGCGAAACCGCTCAGATGGCCCTCAGCGCGGCGGAAACCGGGCACCTCGTGTTTAGCACGCTGCACACGCGCGATGCGAAAGGCGCGATCACGCGGCTCCCGGACCTGTTCCCGCCCGACGCGCAGCCCGCGGTGCGGTCGCAACTCGCGATGAGCCTGCGCGCGATCGTGAGCCAGCGCCTGCTCCCGGGCGTCCAGAAGACGCAGAAGCGACACCTCGCGCTGGAGGTGATGTGGAACACGCACCCCATCGCCAGTGCGATCAGGCAGAACAAGATCGAGAGCATCGACAACTACATACAGACCGGGCGCGACGAGGGCATGTTCACCTGTGACGAGTCCGTGCGCCTGTTATTGCGTGCCGGGAAGATCACGCGCGCGGTCGCTGAGCAAAACGTCCGCGATGTGAAGTTTCTGAACCACTAAGGGGTTGCCCGCTGTTTCGCGCGGCACGTGCCGAAGTGACCGATCCATCACCTCACGCCCGCGAGCGGTGAAGCCCGGCACCCTTCAGCAGTTCGCACGCATCCAGCCCTTACAGTGCGCTCGATGTGATAGCTCGCGAGTATGAAGCGAGTCAATCGCTTGCCGCGGTAGCCGTCGCAACTCAGTTCCGCCACGGTTCGCTCGAGCGGACGCCGTCCGAATCCTGATGAACGCTCGCCTGCAGCCTGCCCGCGGGCGTCCATCGTTGTGCAGCAGCAGAGCTGGGGCGCGGGAATTGGGACCGCCGCGCTGATGTCGCCCGCGCTTATGCCTTGGGCGAGTAGTGCAGCTACCGTGGGGAACGCCCGTAGAACGACGGGTTGTGAGAAACTCTTTGCGTCACAGCAGGGGACGAAGTTCAGCCTTTTCGGCCCTTACCGGTGATGGTGCGCTTTTCGCTCAGAACGAGGTCCATGAACACGTCGTGCGCGGCCACCGGGATCGTATCAAAGATTTGGCAGTCGAACGCGAGCGCAACCAGTGGGGCGTCGGGCCGGGCGCCCGACAGCAACCGATCGTAGTATCCCTTCCCCTGGCCCATTCGGGCGCCCTTCGGGTCGAACGCGGTGCCGGGCACCATCACCAGATCGAGTTCGTCCGACTGGACCCGCTTCTGCGGCAGAAGACGCAACTCTTCCTTGGGTTCGAGGATCTTGTACGCGCCGGCCACCAACTCGCTCATGTCTTCGAGGTGAAATAACTCCAGTTGGTTCGTCTCGACCACGCACCACGGCACGACCACACGCTTGCCGTGCGTTAACGCTTCAGGAAGTGAGTGCCGGGTACGCACCTCGCTGCCCGCGTCCACATACCACATCACCGTTTTAGCGGCCGCGTACGCGGGCAGGGCGGTAAACTTCTTGCAGATTTCGAGGCTCAACTCGTCCTTGTCAGGCTGGGCAACGCGGTTCTTGCGCGCCAACTCGCGGATAAACGTCTTGAGAGTTTGCGCGTCGGTGAACTGCGTTTGCTTCATATTGTCGTTGGACATTTTTGCACCTCCCTTGTTAATCGCAATTTACCACCGTGTGTGGCAACCGACATCGTTAGTGTTCATCTGTATATTTATACTTCAACCACAAAATCAACACCAAGACCCAGACAAAACGAGGCACCAGTGGTCAAGCAGAACCAACCGCATCCATAACAACGAACACCATGCGCGATCGTCACCGGTGTGCTTCGGGGGCCGAGCCGGAAGCGCACACTTACCCACCACACCTACCAGTTTACATACGGCAACCAGGACTCCGACGAGCCAGGGTGCGTGGCAACAAGGAGCGTCTCCGGCGGGCAAGAGCATTACCAAGTCGTGGCCACGTGCACCGAGGACGGCTAGTAGAACTGGCACTGCACTTGGCCGGACGCAGTCTACCACGGCGAGAACCGAAGCGCTTGCTGCAAGCACGGACACAGAATCTGGGCTATCGCGGAAGCCGGGGGTGGAGGAGCCGCGGCGCGAGAGGCCTGTCGCCTAACGCGGGAACCGGTCCTGTAACGCGGTGACCTTCAGCTGTTGCTCCTTCAGCGCTTTGCACGCCTCGACCGCAGCCTGCGCAGCCGACAACGTGGTGATCGCGGTTACGCGACTGGCGACCGCCTCGGCCCGAATTTTGGCCTCGTCGGTAGAACTGCCCCGCCCGGTCGGCGTGTTGATGATGAGCTGCACCTTACCGTTCTTCATGTGGTCCAGGAGGTTCGGGCGCCCCTCTGCGATTTTTGGCACGTCCTCCACCGGCACGCCCTTCGCGCGCAGCACCTGGGCCGTTCCGCGGGTGGCGATCACCCGGAACCCGAGGTCCGCGAAGCCCCGCGCGATCGGCGCCGCGGCCTCCTTGTCGCGGTTCGACACCGAGATGAACACGGTCCCGGACAGGGGCAGCCGCGAGCCCGCCGCGAGCGACGCCTTCGCGAACGCCATCGCCATGGTGTCGTCGATGCCCATGACCTCGCCGGTGGACTTCATTTCGGGCCCGAGGATGATGTCCACCCCGGGGAACTTGTTGAACGGGAACACGCTCTCCTTGATGGAGAAGTGCGTCGGCACCACCTCGTCCTTGACGCCCAACTCGTCCAACGTTTTGCCGACCATGACGAGCGCCGCGAGGCGCGCAAGCGGCACCCCGGTGGCCTTCGAAACGAACGGGATCGTGCGGCTCGCGCGCGGGTTGGCTTCGAGGATGTAGACCTTGGGCGCGCCGCTCGCGGTGCCGGCGACCGCGAACTGAATGTTCATCAGCCCTTTAACCTTCAGGGCCGCCGCGAGCTTCCGCGCCTGGGACTTGATTTCCCCAATCACCGCCTCGGGGAGGCTGTACGGCGGGATCACACACGCCGAGTCGCCGCTGTGGATGCCGGCCTCTTCGATGTGCTGCATTACTCCGCCGATAACCGTGCGGTGGCCGTCGCTGAGGCAATCAACATCGACCTCGGTCGCGTTCTCCAGGAACTGGTCGATCAGTACCGGGGTGCTCTTCGACAGGTCCGGCTGCACCCGGCGGATGTACGCGCTCAGCTCCTCCTCGGAGTACACGATCTTCATGTCCCGCCCGCCCAGTACGAAGCTCGGGCGCACGAGGATCGGGAACCCGATGCGCCGCGCCACGCGCAGCGCCTGGGACTCGTCAACCGCGGTGCCGTTGGACGGCTGGAGCAGGCCCAACTCGGTCACCAGCTTGGCGAACCGCTCGCGGTTCTCGGCGATGTCGATGCTGTCCACACTGGTGCCGATGATCGGCACGCCGGCGGCCTCCAGCGGGGTGGCCAGGTTCAGCGGCGTCTGCCCGCCGAACTGCACGATCACGCCCGCGGGCCCCATCCGGTCGTGTATGTTGAGCACGTCCTCGGGCGTGAGCGGCTCGAAGAACAGGTGGTCCGACGTGTCGTAGTCGGTACTCACCGTCTCCGGGTTCGAGTTCACCATGATCACTTCGTAGCCGTTGTCGCGGAGCGCGAACGCGGCCTGCACGCAGCAGTAGTCGAACTCGATGCCCTGGCCGATGCGGTTCGGGCCGCCGCCCAGAATCATGATGCGCGGCTTGTCGGTCGGTGGGCGGACCTCGTCCTCGCCCGGCGCGAGCGCGCCGGTGCCGGCGCCCGCCCCGCGCTCGTATGTGCTGTAGTAGTAGGGCGTGTACGCCTCGAACTCGGCGGCGCACGTGTCAACGCTCTTGAACACCGCCTCGATGCCGTGCGACCGCCGGAGCTTGCGCACCTCGGTCTCGGAGACGTTCCACACGTGCGCGAGCTGGCGGTCGATGAACCCGTGCTGCTTTGCCCTCAGCAGCAGGTCGGCGGTCACGCGCTCGAGCGACCCGACGGCGCGCAGCTCGTTCTCGACCAGCACCAGGTCCTCGACCGCACGCAGGAACCACGGGTCGATGTTGGTGCGGCGGTAAACTTCCTCAACCGACATGCCGGCGAGCAGGGCGTACCGCAGGTACCACACGCGCTCCGCGTTCGGGCTCGCGAGCTTGAAGTTGATCTCGTCCCGTGACGGCTGATTCGAGGTGCCCCAGCGGTCGCGCTTGTCGCAGCCCAGCCCGAACCGGCTCACTTCGAGGCCGCGCAGCGCCTTCTGGAGCGACTCCTTGAAGGTGCGGCCGATGGCCATCGTTTCTCCGACGCTCTTCATCTGCGTGGTGAGCGTCGGGTTCGCCTCCGGGAACTTCTCGAAGGCGAACCGCGGCACCTTCGTCACACGTAGTCGATGGTCGGCTCGAAGCACGCGGGCGTCTCGCGGGTGATGTCGTTCTTCAACTCGTCCAGCGTGTACCCGACCGCGAGCTTGGCCGCGATTTTCGCGATCGGGAACCCGGTGGCCTTACTCGCCAGCGCGCTGGACCGCGACACCCGCGGGTTCATCTCGATCACGATCATCCGCCCGTCGGCCGGGTTTATGGCGAACTGGATGTTGGACCCGCCGGTCTCCACCCCGATCTCGCGGATGATGTCCTTCGCCTTGTCGCGCATCCGCTGGTACTCCTTGTCGGAGAGCGTCTGCGCGGGCGCGACCGTGATGCTGTCGCCGGTGTGGACGCCCATCGGGTCGAGGTTCTCGATGGAGCAGATGATGACGACGTTGTCGGCCCGGTCGCGCATCACCTCTAGCTCGTACTCCTTCCACCCGATGACCGACTCCTCGACCAGCACCTCGGTGGTCGGTGAGAGTGCCAGCCCGTGCGTGATCAGGTCGCGGTACTCGTCCCGGTTGTAGGCGATCCCGCCGCCGGTGCCGCCCATCGTGAAGCTCGGGCGCAGCACGCACGGCAGGCCCACTTCCTCGACCGCGTGCATCGCCTCCTCGAGCGTGTGGACGGTGACCGACCTGGGCACGTCCACCCCGATCTTCACCACCGCGTCCTTGAACCGCTGCCGGTCCTCGGCCTTATCGATCACGTCCGCGTTGGCGCCGATCATCTCGACGCCGTACTTGTCGAGCACGCCCTTCTTGAACAGGTCCATCGCGGTGTTGAGCGCGGTCTGGCCGCCGAGCGTGGGCAGCAGCGCGTCCGGCTCCTCCGCGGCGATGATCTTCTCCACCACTTCCCAGGTGATCGGCTCGATGTACGTGCGGTCGGCCGTCTCGGGGTCGGTCATGATGGTCGCCGGGTTGCTGTTCACCAGGACGACGGAGTAGCCTTCCTCGCGAAGTGCTTTGCACGCCTGCGTGCCCGAGTAGTCGAACTCGCACGCCTGACCGATGATGATGGGCCCGGACCCGATGAGCAGAATTTTCTTGATGTCGGTGCGCTTCGGCATTGTGGTGTACGGTTCCGGAGTAGATTCGGCGCAAACTCCGCTTAGCTTATGGATCGGCCGGCGCCGGCCAAGTCTCAGTTGGTCCCCGCGTGCGGCTGACGTCGGCTTACGGTGTACACCGCCGCGCGGCGCGACCCTCGGCACCCCCGGAGTCAGGGGCCTCGTCCTCGGCCTCATGAC
>JBJSXS010000722.1:0-2181 GCA_046086545.1 Gemmata sp. | reverse complement strand
GCACCGACCTGCGGGGCGGCAGGGCGGTCGACACCCGCGACCTCGTCACCCGGTCGGCCCAGCGGGTCGCCGTCCAGGAGGCGGAGGTCGCACGCTTGCGGCAGGAAGCACGCGTCACCGCCCCAAGCGGCGAGTAGGCTTTTGCGCAACTCGGTTTCTTTCCCGGACCACTCGTCGAGCGTCGCGGGCGCCTTGTCGCCTTTGCGCAGCTCGGCGGCCTGCTTCTGGATGAACGCCTGGTACTGTCTGTTCGGCGGAACCTCGTCGGCCGCGGGTATCACCGGGGCAACGGCGAGTGAGGCGAGCAGGGAGAGCGTGAAGGCGCGCGACATTGTGAATCACCGGCGGAGGAGGGCGGATAACTCAACAGTTTGCGCCTACCGCGGCGCGGGTGCAATGGGGTAGCGCGAATCCGAAATGAGCGGCGGCCGGGACCGAGTCGGTTCCCCGCCCGTCTTAAGTTCACGGTACGATCTTCTTTTTGTCGATCTTGTCAGTGTAGCGCGCCCCGCGGTACCCGCGAACTCGACCACCTGTGCTTCCTTGTTCACGTTGCGGTGTTCGCGGTTTCGCTGTCCGCGCGGAGCGGTTGTTGTTTCAGCCGCACGGCGCGCCCGCTTGCCACGTCGCCGCGACGGCCGTGCCCTCCGTTGCGCCTGTAGTAGCCGGCGGCGGCGGGGTGCTTCTCACCGGACACGCTCACGAGTTAGCGGGCGGCCCTCACCACATCCTCGGACCGCCACCGGGCGTACTCTTCCGCTATCCCGTAGCCGATCAGCGTGCCCGCGATGCCGCCGCTCGCGGTTGCCGGTCCCGTTGGTGCTTGAGGACTTGATTTGTGCGCCGGCGCGAAGACGAATTCTGTCCTAAGTTTCGGGTGACGCCTGAACGCGCCCGATGACGGACACGCGCATGAAACGGCTGTTCCAGCCCGAAACGCTGTTCTTTCTCCTCGTGTGGCTGGGCCTGATGGTCGCGTTCCGCGACCGCGGCTTCCTGGACCCTGGCGCGCTGTGGCACGTGAAAGTCGGAGAGATCATTCTCGACCGCGGGATGCCGCAAACGGACCCGTTTAGCTACACATTCGAGGGGCACCCGTGGGTGCCGCAGCAGTGGGGCGCCGAGGTGCTGATGGCCCTCGCGCACAGCGCCGGCGGTCTCGACACGATGCTCCTGTGCTTCGCCACGGGCGTGGCGGTTCTGTTCACGCTCGTCTTCCGTCGTTGCGTGCAAGGGGGAATGGGTCCGCTGCTTGCAGGCGTCGTTGTGGGTGGCGTGCTCGCGGTCGGGGCGTTTCATTACTTTGTCCGCCCGCACATGTTTACCATCGCCTTGCTCGCGTGGACGATGATGTGCATCATCGACTACGAGCGCGGGCGCTGCACCGATTGGCGACTCGCGGGATTGATTCCGCTTTACATCGTTTGGGTGAACCTCCACGGGGGCGTACTCGGCGGCACCATGACGCTCGGGTGCGCGGTCGCCGGGTGGGGGCTGGCGTTCTTCGTTTCTGTCAGAAACAGCTGGGTAGAGGGGGCCAAGCGGAAAAGGGCTGAGGGAACCCATTTGAATTCGTCTCCGCCCTTCTCGCCGTCTCCCCATCTCCCCTTCACGCCGGTCCGGAGCTGGAGAACACTTGGGCTGCTGGTGGCGATCGTTGCCGCGTGCGGCCTGACGCCGTTCGTGAACCCGCACGGGCTGGAGATGATCCGCACCTGGCAGAAGATCGTCGGGTCGAAGGTGCTGCCGGAGGTCATAAACGAACACATGCCGCTGGACCCCGGGTCGTCGCTCGGACTCACGGTGATCGCGCTCGGGGCGTTCTACCTCTTCCTGCTCGCCGGCACGCTGCCGAAGTTGCCGCGCGTGTCGTGGTTGCTCCCGCTCGTGTGGCTCCTCCTCAGTTTCAAGGGCGTTCGGCAGGGGCCGCTGTTCGCGATCTGCGCCGGGGTCGCCATCGCGGACCTCTGGAAGCACACCCTCTGGCACCGCCTGCTGGTGAAGCACGGCGACGGCTCCACCGCGTGGAACCCGGACGACCCCGCGCAGGCCGCAGCGCGGCAACACCCGGTATGGGCCGGGTTGCTGGTCCCGGCGCTCCTCGTAGCGGTGTCATGGAAACTTCAGACGCACAAGATCGATGTGCCCCTGCTCGGGCACGGGTGGGTGCGGCTCGACCCG
>JBJSXS010000721.1:0-2263 GCA_046086545.1 Gemmata sp. | reverse complement strand
TGGGGGCGGAATGGCGCCGGGCGTACAACCACGAGCGGCCCCACAGCTCGCTGGGGTATCGGACGCCGGCAGAGTTCGCAGCGGAGTGTCCTCGGTTCGACGCCGCAGAGCCGTCGCCGAACCGAGGACACGAGGGTGGCGGTTAAACCGACTCTCACACCGCTTGGTACACGAAATGGGGGCAGGTCACGAGGCTTACGACCGTACGGTCATCAGCATGAATCACCCGGTTGTCCAGGAACGTCGAATGTGACCAAGGAAAATAATCGGTGTGAAGGAATATGTCAGGAGAACCCGGCTCAGATTGTGACGGTGGTACGGCTGTGGCAAAACTCGGGTGCAAGTACAGCAGGTCTCTGAAATCCTCGCCCGCAGATGGATACCATGCGATTCGAGGCTCGCCCTTGAAATCACTCAACCACTTGCGGAATGCACCATTGTTGCTTCCGTTCAAAGCATGCAATAGTCTTGTTGACATGGTTTCCTCTACGCGGACAGTGCCGCGAGTTGCAGGACGCAAAGTGTCGCCTCTACGCACACCGTGACCGGGCCAGCGCTACCGCGGATGCCAGGTTGAGGCTCCCCTCGTAGAGTGCGCGCCCGATGATGCAGCCGGGGATTCCGTCTTCGCTCAGTCGGCGCACGTGGTCCAAGGTACAAACGCCGCCGCTCGCGATGACCGGCAGCGGCACCGCGTTCTTCATTTCGATGAGCGCCTCGAAGTTGGGGCCGCTCATCATGCCGTCCTTCGCGATGTCGGTGTAAACGACCGCAGCGAGCGGCGAGTCGGAGACCTGCAGGGCGAGGTCGGTGGCCCTCGTTGTTGACACTTCGAGCCACCCCTCGGTGGCGACGAACCCGTTCTTCGCGTCCACCCCGAGGACGATGTGATCGGGGTAGCGGCGCGCGACTGCGCGAGTCCAGTCGGGCGCTTGCAAGGCGCGCGTGCCGAGCACGGCCCAGCGCACGCCCCACCCGAATACGGTTTCTAGGTCCGCGTCGGTGCGCAGCCCGCCGCCGAGTTGGACCGGAACGCCCGCGGCATTCACAATGGCCTGAATCATGGATCCGTTAACCGGCTTACCGGCTTTCGCGCCGTCGAGGTCCACGACGTGGATGCGGTCGGCCCCGAGTTCGACCCACTTCCGCGCGACCTGTGCGGGGTCGTCAGAGAACACCGTTTCCTGCGAGTAGTCGCCCTGCCGGAGCCGAACGGCGCGGCCGTTCAAGAGGTCGATGGCGGGGTAGATGAACATGATGGTCGGCCCCGTCGTTTGCCATTCTTCGCGGTGCGCGAGGGGAAGGCATGGGTATTGAAGGAGTCGAGTAGAAGCCGCTCGCGGCTCCTAGAACTCGTAACTGTAGTGTGTTGTATTTACCGCAGGAACGCCGGCAGGTACCCTTTGTCGAGTTGCAGCATGATGAGCGCCGGCGCGGTCCGACATGTTTAGCCGTGAGTGCGGTTGGAGCGCTCCCGCATCGTGATGTGCGCCCGTCTGTGTTTTGAAGAGGCGCACGCGGTACTCCGGTCATTTGAACAGCTTGTCCTCGAGTGATTTAGGGTCGATCCTGCGATGCCCGCTGTCGCCGAGCGCGTAGCACGCGTGCGCCGCGTGGAGTTGCTGGAGGCAGATCTGCGTAGCGGCGCGAAAGTCGCTGATTTGTTCCGGACTGCTGCTCAATGTGGTTTGGAGCTACTGGGGGGAGGGCATCCGGTCGTGCGTGATCGACGGTCATGCCGACCGCAGCGGCGTTGTAGGTGCTCATGCGGTGTGTATCGCCGGTCGCGGGCCGCTTTCCGTTTGCCGGTGGCCCATCGTTGTGGGAGTGGGTTACGCCGCCCTCGCGGTTCGTTGCCTTTTCCAGGTACGAGTGACCTGCGTGCTTCACCCTGCGGGGCACGTCGAACCCGGCCCGACGGGCGCCGAGCGGGGCGTGTAGCATGTCGGCGGTCTACTCGTACGAATCGTCAGGCAGGGGGCCGCTCGCGAGGTAGGTACCCCACCCGCCGCAGAGCGACTGCGTCTTCTGTGCGTCGGTGAGTGCCTTCAACTGCCGTCCGGCTTATGCTTAGATGCGAGCCAACTGAGGCTCTTCTCTATGCAGGTTCTAAGAGGCCGTCTAGAAATCAGGTTTTTCGTACCGTTTGGGTCGCTTGAGTAGGTAGTTGTCTCGGTTCCTTTTGGGCATCATCGAGCGGGCCATGCGGTGGACCGCCGTGACGTAGATCCACGCCTCGCTGCTCTTGGGGTTGTGCTCGTAG
>JBJSXS010000720.1:0-3219 GCA_046086545.1 Gemmata sp. | reverse complement strand
ACGGAAACGATGGCCGAGCGGGCGCTGCGGATGCGGTTGGGGCTGTTCATGGGCGCGTCTCTGGTCGCGCTCGCGGGCCTCGTCGTACTCTTCGGCGGCGCGCCGCGGGTGTTCTCCAACGAGGCCAAATACTCCGTTCTGTTTCCCGAGGCGCCGGGCATCGGTGCCGGCACCCCGATGCGCAAGTCCGGGGTCCGCATCGGGCAGGTTACCGCGCTGGAACTGGACCCGGTGAGCGGACAGGTGCGCGTGCGGGTCTCGGTGGACCGGAAGTACCTGCCGCGAAACAGCGAGGAGCCAATCATCACCCGCGGGCTGCTCAGCGGCGACACCGCCATCGACTTCCTGCCCAGACTCGGACCGGACGGGCAACCGGTGCCGCGCGGCGAAGAGTGGCCCCCCGGCAGCGAGATCCCCGGCGTGCAGCCGATCACCCCGCGCAGCTTCATCGGGCCGGCGTCGACGGCGCTGGTGAACGCTCAGCAGTCGCTCGAGCGCATGACCAAAGCGTTCGAAAAGCTTGATCGCATCGGCGACCTCAGCCCGAAAATGGAGACCGCGATCGACGAGACGACGGGCCTCATCAAGGACATTCGCGCGTTCATCCCCGAACTGCGTAACACCAACAAGAAGATCCAGAGCCTGATCGGCGACGGCCCGGTGCCGCCCCGGCCCGTGATGCCCGTGGCGGCCGTCGATGCTGGCCCGCCGTGCGCCGCGCCGCTACCCCCCGGGTTGGTGCTGGCGGCCGCGCAGCCAGCGCCCGCTGAGGAGCCGAACCTGCGTGCCCTGATACGCGACGCGCAGGACGCGCTCCGCACGATCAAGCCCGCGGTCGACGACTTCCGCGCCACCATGCGGCGGCTGGAGCCCGAAATCTCCGGCGCGGTGAAAGGGGCACGACAGGCGTTCGACAACGTCAACGATGTGCTCTCGCCTGAAAACCGCAAGCAGTTTGCGGAACTGCTCAAGAGCCTGAACGCGGTGTCCGCCAACGTCCAGAAGTTCGCGACCTCGCTGGGCGGGTTCCTCGACACGGCCGAAAAGACGGTCAAGAACATTGACGCCCGCGTCACCGAGGCCGGGCAGGTGGTGGCCGACGTGCGGGCGGTGACGCGCCCGCTGGCGGCGCGGTCCGAGGGGATCGTTACGAACGTGGCCGAGTCCGCCGGGCAACTGAACAAACTGCTCACGGACATTCGCGGGGTGCTGACCACGTTCGGTAAGGAGAACGGCTCGATCCAGAAGTTGATAACCGAGCCGGGCGTGTACCAGAACCTTGACGCGGCGTCGGGTTCGCTGGCCCGCGTACTGGCCCGGGCGGAGAAGATCTCGCGCGACCTAGAGGTCTTCGCCGACAAGGTGGCCCGTCGGCCGGAACTGATCGGCATTGGCGGCGCGCTGAAGGGCAGCGCCGGCCTGAAGGAATCGCCCGGCGCGCCGAGCTACCGCCCGGACTGGCCCCCGGCGTCGAGCGCCAAGCCGTTCAGCGGTCCGGCGTGGCTGGAGCCGTCCGGGGCACAGTGGGCCCCGCCCCCGGTGCAGGGATACCCGCCTTGATTCAAGTACGAAGCAACGGGCCTGGAAGTTACAGCCGGAGGCCCCCACGGCAGGCGCCCCTACTCCGGACGCGCGGACATGGGAAGTGCCGTCTGCACTACTTTTGCTTCGGCGGGCTGAACTCGCTGTCCTTGATTTCGGCGGGCAGGTCCCACTTCTCGACGGTCCACTTTTCGACCACGAACCCGTTGTGCCGGCACTCGAACGTGTACGGCAGCACGAACCCCGCTGGCGCCGGCTTGTGGTCCGAGTACACCATCGTCGTGCGCCGACTGGTGCCGATCTCGCTGCTCGCGTACTCCACGCGCAGCAGGTGTCCGGCTTTGCCGTCGAAGGTGAGCGCGTAGACCGGGAACTCACCGAGCGCCAGTTTCAGCACATTGAGTTCACGCTTTTCAAACGTGATCGTTTGCAGGTCGAAAACCACGGCCTTCGGGTCGCTGGCCGGGAGAACCAACGGCATCCAGTGCTGGCCGATCGCGTCGTTTGCGAGGTTCTGCTCGGCCCCGGGCGAGTTGCCGAACGGGTCCGGTATGCCGTTGCGATGCACCACGAGGTCCGGGCGGCGGAGCCACGACTCGACCACCAGCTTCGTGCCGCCCGGGTAGGTCTCGTTGCTGAACCGGAACTTGTCCGGCCACACCGCGGTCATGTTGCGGGCGGCTTCCAGCGACTGGTTCGGCTGATCGGGGAAGAACATGTGCCCCTTAAGCGAGCAGGTGCTCGACTTGGCCCGCCCGAGCAACTCCGGTTTCCCGCCGGTGAGCGCTGACACCGCCTTGTCGATTACGACTTTTGCTTCGGGGTCGGACTTCATCGGCACCGCGGGCTGGGCGACAGGGCCGTCGGGCTTCGAGAGATCGGTGGGCAACTCCTTGGCCGGGTCGCAGCCGCCAAGCGCCACGGCCACAAGTAGCGTCAGCCAGCCTGAAACGCGGGCCATCGGACCGCCTCCTGTTGTTCGTCCCGAATGAGACACCAGTGTTGTATCCCAAAGAAGACCTTCGCGTCTAATGCGTATAACCCCGGGGCGGCGGCATCGTTGGTCGCCGCGTGAGGTGAGAGCGGTCGGGCCGAGTTTTCGGTTGCCCGACGCACCCGCGCGACGAACAATAAAACCCGCTGACAGTCGGAACATTCCACAAATAAGGAACACCCGTGCGGAAGCTGATCGCGCTATCCCTTGTGCTGTCCTCGCCGGTTTCGACCTTCGCCGCGGACCCGTCGAAGCCCATCAAGGTTTTCATTCTCGCTGGACAGTCGAACATGGAGGGGAAGGCGAAGATGTCGCTGGTGGAGTATCAGGCGACGCAACCGGCCACCCGCGAGCTGTTCAAGCACTGGCGCAAGGACGACAAGTGGATCGAACGCGATGACGTGTGGATCAAATTCCTCGAGCGGAAGGGGAAAATGACAGTCGGGTACGGGTCGCCGAGGTGCATCGGGCCGAAACTCGAGTTCGACGCAGCGGTGGGCGACCGGTACGACGAACCGGTGCTGCTCATCAAGACCGCGTGGGGCGGGCGCAGCCTGTTCCGCGACTTCCGCCCGCCGTCGGCCGGACTGCCCGCGGACGCGGTGCTGGATAAGATGCTCGCCGACCTGAAGAAGCAGAAGGGCAAGGAAAACGCGACCATCGAGGACGTAAAGAAGCCGTTC
>JBJSXS010000719.1:0-4556 GCA_046086545.1 Gemmata sp. | reverse complement strand
AGATGTTCCAGAAGAACCAGTTGCTGACGCGCATTTCGCCCGCGGTGCGCACCAGCAGGTCCGGGTCCGGCATCCCGCCGGTGTACAGCGCGCCGGAAATCGCCGCCTCGTCGATCTCTTCGGGCCTCAACTCGCCGCGTGCCACCTTGTGCGCGAGCGCCCGAACCGCGTCCGCGATCTCGCCGCGGCTCCCGTAGTTGATGGCCAGGCACAGCGTCAGCCCTGTGTTGTGCTGCGTGAGGCGCTCGTTCTCCTCGATCTCCGCTATGACCCCGTCCGGCATGCCGCTGCGCCGGCCGATCACGGTGAAGCGGATGTTCTGGCGCTGGATCTTTTCGCGTTCGGCGAGGAGGTACTGCTTGAGCAGCGCCATCAGGAAGTCGATTTCGGGCTTGGGCCGCTTCCAGTTCTCGGAGCTCAGGCAGTACAGTGTGAGCTGCCCGATGCCGAGCCGGCAGCACTCCTCGGTGATGACGTCGACGGACCGCGCCCCGCGCTCGTGCCCCTCGCTCCGCGGCTTGTCCTGGCTCGCGGCCCAGCGCCCGTTGCCGTCCATGATGATGGCGATGTGCCGCGGCAACCGTGCCGGGTCGAGGCCGACGGACGCGGCGTACTCGCCCGGGTTGTGTGCGTCGGTCTGCATGGCGACGTCCGTTGTCAGCCTGCTGGTGAGGGCGTTCGGCGTGAAGAACTTGTGAACCGCGCGAACGTCTCACCGGCCGGCCGACACCGGCCGCTCGCCCACTCACCTCACGCCATGATCGTCTGCTCGCGGTCGGGGCCGACGGAGACGACGCTCACCTTTAGGCCGACGAGTTCGCTCACGCGGTCAATGTACTTGCGGGCCGCGGCGGGCAGGTCCGCGAGCTTGCGTGCCTTCGTCAGGTCTTCGGTCCAACCGGGGAGCGTTTCGTACACCGGCTTGCAGCGCTCGAGCAGGTACGCGTCGCTCGGGAAGTGGCAGGTGCGCTCGCCGCCGAGGTCGTAGCTCGTGCAGATCTTGAGTTCCGGTATGCCGCTCAGCACGTCGAGCAGCATGAGGGTGATTTCGTCCGCGCCGGCGAGCGCCGCGGTGTAGCGCACGGTGACCGCGTCCAGCCAGCCGACGCGCCGCGGGCGGCGCGTCACGGTGCCGTACTCGTTGCCGACCTTCCGAATCCGTTCGCCCAACTCGTTGTCGAGTTCCGTCGGGAACGGCCCCTGGCCGACGCGGCTGGTGTACGCCTTCACCACGCCGATGATGCGCTCCACGTGCTTCGCGGGCACGCCGGACCCGCCCCAGATGCCGGACGGCAAACTGCTCGAGCTGGTCACGTACGGGAACGTGCCGTGGTCCACGTCGAGCAAGCTGCCCTGGGCCGCCTCGAAGATGAGCCGCTTGCCGGCCGCGAGCGCGTCGTGCAAGTAGCGCGGCGTGTCGCGCACAAACGGGCGGACGCGGTCGGCGTACCCCAGGTACTCGGTTGCGATGGCCTCGGCGTCGAACGCCTTCGCCGCGCTCCCGCCGAGCGCGCCCAGGAGCTTGTTCTTGAACGGCACGATGAACCTGAGCCGCTCGCGCAGGTGGTCCGGCCGCAGCAACTCGCCCACGCGGATCGCGAACCGGCGCCCCACCTTGTCCTGGTAGCACGGCCCGATGCCGCGCCCGGTGGTGCCGATCTTCCCTTCGGTGCCGCTCTCGAGCAGGCGCTCCTCTTCCATGTGGTACGGGAAGATGACGTGCGCGTGGTCGCTCAGGAAGAGCGACCCGGACACGCTGATGCCACCGCCGGCGAGCGAGTCCACCTCCTCGAGAAACTTCGGCGGGTACACCACGACGCCGTTGCCGATGACGCTCGTCACGTTCGGCCGGATGACGCCGGTCGGGAGAAGGGAGAGCTTGAAGCTCTTGCCGTTGACGACGACGGTGTGCCCGGCGTTCGCGCCGCCGTTGTAGCGGACCACGAGGTCGAACCCGTCGCCGAGGAGGTCAACGATCTTGCCCTTCGCCTCGTCCCCCCACTGCAACCCAACCACGCACGTACCGGGCATTGTGAGTAACCGCCGCGTTGCGAACTTCTTGGTGTATATCAGCCCGTCTCACGCTAGTCCGCGCCGCGCAGAGCGTCAAGGGCCGGAGCGCCTATGCCCGGCCCCCCGGCCTGAATCGCCGGGGAGAAAACCTCGACGACCGGACTTGATCGGTGCGCGAAGGTTCGCCCTCACCCGTCATGGAATGGGCCGGGGGGTAGGTCTTCGCACGGCGCGCGAGTACCATAACGCTTCGTCTCGAACCCCCCATTGCGAACCGGGACCGTTCTCATGCCCCGCACTTGCCCGTTGCTCGTCGTCGCGCTGCTCGGCGGTGCGTGCGCGGTTCCCGCGCCCGCGCGTGCGGCGGACCGCGACCAGCTCAAAACGAAGCTCGACGCGGTCCTCGACGCGCCGGACTACAGGCACGCGAGCTGGGGCGTGCTGGTGGCGGACGCGAAGACCGGCGACCCCGTGTACGCGCGCAACCCGGACGCCATGCTCGCGCCCGCGTCCGTCACCAAGCTGTTCACCTGCGCGTCGGCGCTCGTGGCGCTCGGGCCGGATCACAAGCAAGAAACCGTCGTGTACTCGCGCGGCGCGGTCACGCACGGCGCCCTGAAGGGCGACCTGATCCTGGTCGCGTCGGGCGACGTGATGCTCGGCGGGCGCACCAAGGACGGCAAAACGGTGTTCAAGGACAGGGACCACACCTACGCGAACGGCAGCGAGAGCGAGCTGACCGACACGGACCCGCTCGCGGGCCTCAACGACCTTGCCAAACAAATTAAGGCCGCGGGCATCACGTCCGTCGAGGGTGAAGTGCTGATCGACGACCGGCTGTTCGCCCGTGCCCGGGGCACCGGGAGCGGGCCGGACGCGGTGTCGCCCATCGTGGTGAACGACAACGCCGTCGACATCATCGTGACCCCGGGCGCGAAGGAGGGGGAGCCGGCGAAGGTGACCACGCGCCCGGAGACCGGCTTCTACACCGTAGACGCGGTCGTGGACACCGGGGCCGAGAAGTCGCCGCCCACGATCCAGCTCATCAGCGTCGGGCCGACGCATTTCGCGGTCCGCGGGCGCGTGCCGGCCGGCGCGAAGCCGCTCGTCCGCGTGTACGGCGTGGAAGACCCGAACTCGTTCGCGCGGGCCCTATTCGTGGAGGCGCTCCGGCGCAACGGGGTGCGCGCGCAGTGCGCGGTGCTGCGGCCCGCTCACCACGGGCTGCCGGCGAAGGGCGAGTACGCGAAGCTCGATAGGGTCGCGACGTTCACGTCCGCGCCGCTGAAGGACGCCGTGCTGGTCACGCTGAAGGTGAGCCACAACCTGTACGCCAGCACGCTCCCGTGCCTGGTCGCGGCCGCGACGGGGCGCACCACCGCGGAGGAGGGCTTGAAGGAGCAGCGCAGAATCCTGAAGGGGCTGGGGGTGGACACCGACGCGATCTCGTTCGGCGGGGGCGCCGGGGGCGCGTGGGCCGACAACGTGTCGCCGCGCGCGACGGTGCAACTGCTGCAGGGCATGTCGAAGCGGCCCGAGTGGGGCGCGTACAAGGCGGCCATGCCGACGCTCGGCGTGGACGGCACGCTCGCGGACGTGGTGAAGTCCGACAGCCCGGCGAAGGGCGCGGCGCTCGCCAAGACCGGCACGCTCATCTGGTACGACGCGGTGAACGACCGGTCGCTGCTCAAGAGCAAGGCGCTGGCCGGCACGCTGACCACGAAGGGGGGCACCGAGCTGCACTTCTGCCTGATCGTGAACAACGTGCCGCTGCCCAAGGGCGTCGGCGCGTCCCGCGAGGGGAAGGCGCTCGGCCGCCTGTGCGAACTGCTGTACGAGTACGGGCCGTGACGCCCGGGCTTTCTGTGCCCGGCCTCACCGGGCCGGCGCCGAAGAAGGTGGCGGCGGAAGAGGGTTCGATGGAAGAACGGGGGCGGTCACTTCCCCAGCCCCTGCTTGACGGCCGCTTCGAGCTTGGCGCGGTCCCCGGCGTGCCCGTGCCACAGCACCTGGCCGCGGGAGCCGACCAGCACCGCCCACGGGTACCGTTCGACGCCCAGTTTGTCACGCACGGCGCCGGCCTCGACCGGTTCCACGTACACCGCGTAGTTCAGGTTGTAGTCGCGGCCGTACTTCGCAGCGGCCTGCGCGCGCTCCTTCTGGGGCAGGTCGTCGCACAGCACACCCATCACCTGTAGCCCGGACGCGCCGTACCTCGACTGCAACTCCTTCAGACCCGGGATCACCTTCGGGCAGTGCGGGCACGTCGAGGTCATGAACTCGACCAGCACCAGCGAACCGGGCGGGATCGTGTCCGAGTCCCACGGCCGCTCGAGGGTGTCGAGCAGCGTGAACTTGTTCGCCCCGCGGCCGGTGCTGGTGCCCACCGGCTTCTTGTCGCCTCCGGGGGCGCTGGGCCACGGCGGCAGGGCGGGAAGGGCCGGCCCGGCCGGCGCGCCGGACCCGCCCGGGCCAGGGATGTTCGCCGCGGGCGGCTTGAGCGGGTCTTTAGGGCCGTCGGCGGTGAACTCGGGCTTCACCGG
>JBJSXS010000718.1:0-2331 GCA_046086545.1 Gemmata sp. | reverse complement strand
CGACCGGTGGCACACTCGCCGTGTGCCGCGACCCGGTTGCGGCCGTTGCGCTTGGCCGTGAACAGCGCGGCGTCCGCCGCCGGCACCACACCTGCGCCTTCGATGTTGCCGTCTAGGGTGGCCACGCCAGCACTGACCGTCACCAGACGCAACTGCCACGGGCCGGCCGCAACCGACTCGCGCACTCGCTCGGCCAGTGGCACCGCCCCCGACAAACTGGTGTGCGGCAACAAAACGGCGAACTCCTCACCGCCCAAGCGGGCCGCGACGTCTGCCGCGCGGCAGCACCTGCGGATTCGTTCTGACACCTGCCGCAGGGCCTCGTCTCCGGCCGGGTGCCCGAACTCATCATTGAACCCCTTGAAGTGGTCGATGTCGAACAACGCGACCGAGAGCGGGTGGTTGCCGCGGGTCGCCAGCGCGACTTCGCGGGCCAGTGCCGCGTCGAACGCCCGCCGGTTCGCAAGTGCGGTCAGCGGATCGGTGGTTGCCAACTCGGTCAAACGGGCGTTATCTTCCTCCAGGAGGCGCACCCGTTCGGCCTGCGTGCGGGCCACTTCGGCACTGAGCCGCTGATTATCGGCCCGGTGCCGACTTGCCGCCAGCGCGCGATCCAGCACCGCCAGCACCTGCGCCATGCGGAACGGCTTGAGAACGAAATCGCACGCCCCGGCCTGCATCGCGGCCACAGCCGCCGGGATCGAACCATGTCCGGTCATGATCACCCCGGCCAGCCCAGGGTCGAGCCAACGTGCTTCCTCCAAGAGGCGGATTCCATCGGACCCGGGCAGCAGCAGATCCGTTAGCAACAGTTCGAACTCACGCCCGGGAAGGGCCGCCAGGGCGACCGCCGGCTCAGAACAGCCGGTCACCACGAACCCTTCATCCCGAAGGGCCGCGCAGAGGACGTCGAGCAACTCGATATCGTCATCCACGACCAGCAGTCGGCCGACGTGATTCGAATACGCCATGTCTTGAGGCAGTCACACCTGCCTGCTCCACAATGTGTCAAGTAGATTGAGGAGGAGCAAGTCGCGGGCCAACAATCTCCCGAATGTGATATTAATGGTGAAAGTGATTCGATCCGGGCGTACAGAACAGATCAGATTGTGAAGAGAACCGCGCGGTGTGGGTCAAAACCGCACGGCACCCTCATCTGCTGTAAGTCGCACGTGTGCGCGTGAGGTCAGAACCGCACACCATTGTTGGGGCCAGACACACGGGAGCCAGCAGCAACCAGGCAGCCGTCACTTGCCGCCGACGTCCAGGCACACGAGGAACCCGTTTTGGTTCCGGCAGTAGATCCGCCCGTTAGCCAGCACCGGGGCGATGCGGTCGCTGTACCGGAAGGTCGATTCCTCCTTCTTGAACAGCTTCTGACTGCGGGCCAGTTCCTTGGGCGCCTCGGTCGAAGCCTCGATCACGATGAGTTCGGAGCCGTTGAAGGTCAGGAACTTGCCGTCGGCCAGCGTGAGCGCGCCGCCGACGTCGGGCAGCTCCCACTTTTTCTTCCCCGTCTTCACGTCGAAGCAGTACAGCGGCCCGATGCGGTCCGCGGTGTCGTTGTGCTGGATGCCGAACACGTGCCCCTGCCACCCCACGTACGAGCAGGTGTAGTTGTCGAGCAGCTTGTCGCGCCACACCTCCTTGGCCTCGGCGCCGTTCACTTCGAGGCAAACGCCCAGCCCGCTCGAGTTGTCGGGGTGGATGCAGCACACGACGCGGTTGCCGACGACGAGCGGTTCCTGAGCGGTGATCCCCTTGCGCCCCTCCTTGGTCTTCAGGTCCTGGTCGGAGAACGCGTGCTTCCACAGCACCGTCCCCGTGGCGGGGGCGATGCCTAGCACCGCGTTGCCGGACGAGAACACGAGGCACGGCTTGCCGCCCATCATGCACGCGGTCGGGGCGGCCCAGTACCCGCCGCCGATCTGCGCCGACGGGTGGTAGACGCGCCACGCCTCCTTCCCGGTCCCCTTGTCGAAGGCGAGCAGTAGGCCCGGTTCCGCCGGAGCGCCCCCCTTGGGCGCCTTGTCCGCCGGAATGCGGGCGGGCACGACGACCAGGTCGTCCACCAGCAGCGGCGACGCGGCGTACCCGTAGGTCACGGGCTGCGCGCCCGACTCCTTCATCAGGAGCTTCTGCCAGACGACCGTGCCGGTCGCGGCCTCCAGGCAGTACAGTTCGGCCCCCTGCCCGTACACGTAGACGCGTTTGCCCTGAACCGTCGGCGTCGAGCGGGCACCCGGGAAGCGACCGTCGATCGCGGTCGAACTCACGAACTCCCACACCGGCTTGCCCGTCCCGGCGTCGAGGCACTGGACGACCTCCTGG
>JBJSXS010000717.1:0-2314 GCA_046086545.1 Gemmata sp. | reverse complement strand
GGAGGGCAACCCGAAGATGGCGCCATACTCCGCGAGCAAGGCGGCCGTGATCGCGCTCACCAAGTCGCTGTCGAAGGAACTGGTGGGCAAGGGCGACATCTGCGTGAACAGTGTGGCGCCGGCGGTGATCCAGACGCCGATCCTGGACCAGCTCGACCAGGCGCAGATCAACATGATGCTGTCGAAGATTCCCCTGGGCCGCACCGGGAAGCCGGACGAGGTGGCGGCGCTCGTTCACTTCCTGAGCAGCGCCGATTGCAGCTTCACCACCGGCTTCTGCTTCGACATCAGCGGCGGTCGGGCGACGTATTGATTGCCGTTTTGCCCTCTCCCCGTGCGCGCGGGCAAAACCAGTCCGGCTTCGCGTGGCTCACAGCGGCCGACTCGGCTAGACTTACTGCGGCCACCCGGCCGGCTCTTGAGGTAGCGAGCGCTGCGATGTTACGTCGCGGACGGTGTTCTCTGTGCCCGGCTGAAACCGTTGCTGAGCCTTACAGGAAGGCTCGCAAGCTATTAAGATCTTCGGTAGTGTGACGAAAGTACCGCCGCCGGGTGGCCCTCCCCTTCCCTCTGACGGTGACCGCGCGTGCCCGAACTGTGGTCCGGATTCCTGCCCGAGCCGTGGAACTTTGTGGCCGCCGGGGTGGTGGCCGCGGGGCTGCTGTTCGCGTTCATCGGCGCGAGCGCGTTCTTCGGCATCTGGGCCGAGCGCAAGGTGTCCGCTCGCATGCAGGACAGGTTGGGGCCGACGCGGGTCGGGCCGTTCGGGCTGCTCCAATCCCTTGCCGACGGCGTGAAACTGATCGCGAAGGAGGACGTGGCGCCGGAGGGGGCGGACAAGTTCCTCTTTCGGATCGCGCCGTACCTCGCGTTCTGCGCGAGCTTTTGTGGGTTCCTCGCGCTGCCCTTCGGCGCGCAACTGGTCGCTCAGGACCTGAGCGTGGGCGCGTTTTTCACGCTCGCGGTGCTGTCGAGCGAGGTGTTCGGGATCGTGCTGGCCGGGTACGCGTCCGCCAGCAAGTGGTCGCTGTTCGGCGGGGTGCGCGAGGCCGCGCAGGTGGTGAGCTACGAGGTGCCCCGGGCGATGTGCGTGGTGGTGCCGGTGTGCGTCGCCGGCACCTTGAACCTCAACACCATCGGGACGCACCAGCAAGGCTGGTTCTGGAACTGGAACCTGTTCCACGACCCGTTCACGTTCGTCGCGTTCTTCATCTTCTTCGTCACCGCGACCGCGAGTTGCAAGCGCGCGCCGTTCGACCTGGCCGAGACGGAAAGCGAGTTGGTGGCGGGGTTCCCCACGGAGCACAGCGGCATCCGGTGGTCGTACTTCTTTCTCGCGGAGTACGGCAGCATGTTCGCGGTCAGCGGGCTGGCGTCCCTGCTGTTCCTGGGGGGCTGGCACACCGGGGTGCTGCCGTTCGAGCCGTCGCAGCAGTTCGGGTTCTGGCTCGGCAACCTGCTGAACGCGCTCGTCTTCATCGGCAAGTGCTGGGCGCTGGTGCTGGTGATGATCTGGATGCGGTGGAGCTTCCCGCGGCTGCGCATCGACCAGGTGATGACGACGTGCCTCAAGTACTTCCTGCCGATCAGCTGCGGGCTGCTGGTGGGCGTGTGCCTCTGGCTGCTGCTGGCGCCGCCAGCGGTCGCGGGCGCTGTGAAGTACGCGCTCGCCTTCGGCAGCGCGCTGCTGGTGCTGGGCGTGACCGCGAGCCTGTTCCGCTCCGCGGGCACCGCGACCGCCCCGGCGGGCCAGCTGCCCGGCGCGTGGGACGGCCAGCCGTTTGCAACGACCGAGAGGAAGTGAGCGGGGAACCTCGGGGGCTGGGTTTCGCGTCGGCCCACCGGGGCCACACGGTAAACAGAACTCGCCATGCGTCTGCGACCCTATCTGCTCCTCACGCTCCTCTGGCTCCTGTACTTCCACCCGCTCGTCCTGCACCCCACCCAGACGCTGTACGCGCCGTACTCGGACTTCCTCGCCGAACATCTGCCGGCCAAGCTGTTCCTGAACCGCGCGTGGCGCGCCGACGGCGAACTGCCCCTCTGGAACCCGCACCACTTTTGCGGCTCGCCGTTCGCTCATGACATTCAGGTCGGGGCGTTCTACCCGCCGAACGCGGTGGTGTACCTCGTGCCCGAATACGCGGTGGGCGCGGCGCTGTCCTGGGTGATCGCGCTGCACGTACTGGCCGCGGGGCTGTTTGCGTTCGGCTACGCGCGCGCCCACGGGCTGAACGAGCCCGGCAGCTTCGTGGCGGCGCTGGGGCTCATGCTGTCGTCGAAGTGGCTGACGCACCTGCTGCTCGCCGGTCAC
>JBJSXS010000716.1:0-5224 GCA_046086545.1 Gemmata sp. | reverse complement strand
CCGAGCGCGCCGCGGCTCGGGCGGACGTGGTGCCCGGCGCGCTGACCGACGCCGAGCGCGGCCGGGTGCTGCTGCGGGAGTAACTGTTGTTCGCGGCACCGGCTCCCGGGCCGGTGCGGGCACGCACCATCGCGTTCGCGGTCCCGAGGGCGCGGCCGCCGGCCGGTGCCACAAGAGGGGATCCGCTCACCGCTTCGGTACCGGCACCACTTCGGTCAGGTTCAGTTCGCCGTTCTGGAGGTACTGGTCGAGCGGGCGCACCTTGCCGCCCCGGGCCCTCATGTCCTGCATCGCGCGGCGCATCTCGGACCACCACAGGAACGCCAGCGCGTCCGCGTTGTTGGCCCGCACGTCGCGGTACGCCTGCAACTGCGCGCGGAACTCGGTGGCGTCGGCCTCCGCGAGCCGCAGTTGCGACTCGCGGTACTCGCTCGCCTCCTGGCTCATGCGGTACTTGAGCGCGTCCGCCTGGCGCAGCCGCTGGTCGCGCTCCTGCTGCGCCTGAAACTCTTTGGTGCGGATCGAAGTTTGTGCCTGCGTGACCAGCTCGAACGCGTTCCGCACCTCGTCCGGCGGGGCGATGAGTGCGACGCTCACGCGCTGCACGCGCACGCCGAGGCGCAACCGCGTCAGGCGCTCGCCGAGCCGGGCCGTGACCCACGCGGGCAGTGCCCCGTTCCCGGTGAGCAGCACCTGATCGACGGTCCTCCCCGCGACCCACTCCGCGACCGCGGCCTCGGTGGCCCGGGTCAGGTTCGCGTCCACGAACTCACGCTGAACGACGTAGTCATCGAGGTCCTGGTCCCCCTCGCCGATGGCGTAGTCGAGAACCAGTTGCACGTTCACGAGGTTCTGGTCGCCGGTGAGCAGTTGTCCGGCGGGCGCGGCGGTGTCGTTGGCCGTGTCCGGGTCGTAGCCGACGCGCAACTGGCGCACGGTGCGCACCGGCACGCGGTACACGCGGTCGATGCCCCACGGCAGCCCGACGCCGAGGCCCGGGCCCGGGCGCGAGACGACGGCGCCGAACCGGCGCACCACCGCGCGCTCCTCCGGCGCGACCTGGTACACCCCGGTGAGCAGGTACGCGACGAGGGCGGCGAGCGGCAGGTAGCGGAGACGCATAATTCAAAGTGAAAACGGGAAGCGGGAGCGGTAGAGCGTCCGGCCACTTCGCGCTGATCATTTTTCCTTTTTTATCGGTTCGGGTGGCCCCTGCAGGACGCGCAGCAGCGGGTGCTTCGTGGTGAGCAACAGCGTGTCGCGGGTGTCGGCGAGCATCGCCTGGAACGAGCGCAACTGTTCGAGGAACAGGTAGAACTCGCGGTCCTGGGCGTAGGCGCCGGCGCGGATGCGGGCGGCGTCGGCGTCGGCCTGGCCCGCGACGACCGTCTTCTTGGCGCGGGCGTCTGCCTCGATGACGCGGGCCGCGCGGTCGGCGTCGGTGGTGATGTCGGCGGCCCGCTTGCGGCCCTCGCTCTCGTACTCGGCCACCTTCTTCGCGCGCTCGCTGCGGATGCGCTCCGCGATGCTGCCGCGCACCGCCTCCGGGTAGCTAAACCGGCGGACCCGCACGTCGATCACCTGGATGCCGTACTCGGTCAGCGCCCTCGCGCGCAGCCCCTCGCCCGCGCCAACGGCTTCGCCGGCCAACCCCTCCTCGCCCAACAGCCGGCGCCGCACGCGCTCGGCGCGGTCCTCGACGGCCCGCGGGTCGTCGGCCACGCCGATCAGGTCTTCAATCGGCATGGTGCTGATGACCGCGGCGAGCCGGCCGTTGATGAGCGGGCCGAGGAGCTTCCGCGCCTGTTCGGGCGTTCGGACCGTCTTCACGAACCTGTCCGCGGCCTCGGCGTCGGGGAGCCTCCACGTCACGAACGCATCGACCGCGAGCGTCTTGTCCACGGTCTTCGTCACAGGGTCCCGGGTGAGCGCTTCGACCGCGGGCAGGTCGAACGACTGCACGCGGCGGTCGATGCGCAGCACCGAATCGATGGGCCACGGGGCTTTGACGTGCAACCCGGCGTGCTCGCCGCCGTCGTGGATGGCGACCGGCGCGCCGAACCGCGTGACGTACACGAACTCGGCCGCGTCCACGGTACAGAACGCGGTCCGCGCCCACAGCACGGCAGCGACGGCGAGGAGCATCAGGAGGGAGCGACGCATGAACGCCTCAACAGACCCACTCCCGCCTTCGCGGAGGGCGGGAGTACGTCGTTACTTGACCAGCCACTCGACCACCTTCGCGGGGTCGAGCTTGTCGGCACTTCGCGTTAGCTTATTGGCGGCGCCGGCGGCTTCGTAGGCGGCGCGTGAGACGCGCCCGGTGTCGGTTGCCCGGTGGTTGTGCGCGAGCACCTCGCCCGGGGCGCACAGCGCGAGGAACGCGCCCAGGCCGCCGTACTTTACCGCGCCCGGCAGCAGCATCGGGTCGTCGGTCTTCTCGACGGCCTCGAACGTGAACCCGTTCAGGTCGGCCGCGGTCCTCGCGACCACATCGCCCGCGAGCGCCTTCGCGAGAATCGCAACGGGACCGAACGCCTCCCACCCGACGAGGTGAACCGTTTTCGCCTTCAGGACCGTGGCCGCGAACGCGACCGCTGTGAGCGCGTCGTGAACGCGGTTCGCAAGGAGGCTGCGGTTGTAGCCGTAGGTGTACCCGGCGAAACCTTTGTCTACCGGGAACGGCTTGGCGCCGCTCTGCTCGCCGGTGAACAACAGGTCGGGGGACGCGACCGCGAACCCGGCGTCGGTGAGCGCCTTCAGCACGGGCGCGCCCCTGTCCCTCTCGAACAGGCTCGACTTGCCCTGCGGGTGCAGCCACACCACGGCCCTCTGGCCCTTGAACGCGGGCCCGAACACGCCGCAGGTCGGTACCGCGTCCTTCTCGTCGTTCCGACCGATAACCGTCCGTTGAACCGTTAGCCCGTCGGCCTTCGTTTCCGCCGGGCCGCTCCGGACCGCGACCTCCGCCGGGAGCGTGTCGCTTACCATCGCCCGCAGCGCGGTGCCCACGACGCGCTTGAACTCGTTCAGGTTCGCGGCGTCCTTGGGTGTCAGCTTCGCGATTTGGTCGTCGCTCGCCTTCGTCATGGCCGCGCGGAGGGCTTTCGCGTCGAGCTCGTCCTTCGGGCGCGGGTGCGCGGCGTCGAAGACGCTCAGCTCCTTCGGCGGGACCGGCTTGAACGCCGGCTCCTTCGGCATGTCGTCCTTGTTCTGGAGGTACTTCTGGAACCACGCGTACATCATTTCGCGGGCGTGGACGTTGTACTGGTGGCCGTACTCCAGCCACGCTTTCGCCTGCACCTTGTCCTTCGCCCCGTAAATCTCGTACAGCTGCTGGAGCTCGGGAAACCCCTTCGTCATGATGTCCTTCGTCCAGTCGTTCGCGGCGCTCATCGCCAGCGGTTTGGGCGCGAACATCGCGGCGAACTCGACGTTCCCGGTGCTCACGCGGAGCAGCGAGCAGTTCTCGCACACGCACCCGCCCTGCATCCCGGTGCTGACCATCACCGCCGGGAACGCGCAGGTGAGCCGGTCGTCCAGCGCCGCGGTGATGAAGGTCTGCGTGCCGCCGCCGCTCGCCCCGGTCATGCCGAGGCGCTTCGGGTCCACGTCCGGTAGCCCCGCGAGGAAGTCGAGCGCGCGCAGGCTGTTCCACGTCTGCAGCCCCATCTGGCTCTGCAGCCGCAGCTCGGCCTCCGCGTCTTTGAACCCCTCGCGGTGAACGATGGCGGTGCTGTCGGCGTAACCGACCATGTCGTAGTGGAACACGACGTAGCCGAGCTTCGCGAGTGTCGCCGGCAGCGCTTGCATGAAGAACCGGCCGCGGTCCGCGTCCGGCTCGCCCTTGCCGTCCACGCTCTTCTTCGCGGCGCCCTCGCCGTCGTCGTGCATGCGCCCGTTGGCCCAGTGCCCGTGCGCGAACAGCACGCCCGGGCGCTTGGGCCGGGCCGCGTCCGTTGCCGCGACCGGGCGGTACAGGTTGCCGCACACGTAGTGCCCCGGCATCGACGCGAAGTAGACCTTCTCGACGGTGTACCCCGGGCGCTCGATCTCGCCGTGGATCACCGCGTTGAGCGGCGTGCGTTCCGGCAGCGGCCACAGGCCGTTGGCGACCAGCAGCTGCTCGCGCAACTGCTGGCGGCGCGTCTCCCACGCCTCTTTCGTTTTGGGCGCGACGAACGGGAAGTAGTCGTTGAGCGTCTTCGGCGCGCCGAGCCGTGCGTCGGTCGGCTTCTTGTCGCCGGTGAACACCTTCGTGGGGTCATCGCCGTCGGCCGCGAGCGCCGGGCGGAAGAGCGGGTGGCCGGCGAGAATGCCGGCGGCGGGAAGGGCGAGCGCGTCGCGGCGGGAGAGCATGGGAACACCTCAGAAGGCCCGCCCCCGGCCCCTCCCCCCCGGCCTCCAGGGAGGGGACGGGGGCGGGCCTTCTGAGGCTGACTTGTGCCCGAGGGTACGGCACGCGGGGGCGGGCGTCAACGGGGTGGTCTTGCCAGAACGCCGGACAGTTCGATAACATACTAACCTTCGGCAATGCACGTTCATCCCGCCGGATCTCGCGCGATCTGCCGACGCGCGGCAAGGCCCGGCCCGAGAAAAGTCGGAGCGGCACCGACCCCCCCTGCACCCGGCAGGCGGTCTCGGCGTTTGCTCCGCGGGGGTCACAGTCGTGACGGAATCTCTCATCGACCTGAAGGCGCTGCTCGTCGAGCGCGAGGACTTCGAGGGCGGCATGGTGAGCAAGCTCCGCGAGGGGCTGGCGCAGGGCGGGCCGCAGGTGCGCAACCTGAAGGACATCATCGACACGCTGAACAAGCGGATCGCGGTCGCGGCCCCGCCGCAGCAAAAGAAGATTCACCTCAAGCTCGGGGTCGCCAGCTACTTCCTCGGCCACGTCCGCTCGGCAGTCGAGCACCTGAGCAAGGCGGATGGCCCGCTGGCCGCGTACTTCCTGGGGCAGGCGCATGTCGCGCTCGGGCAGTCCCGCCAGTACGCAGAGGGCGAGACCGACCCCACCGACCACTACGAAGCGGCCGTGAAGGCGTTCGAGCGCGCCGAGAAGGCCGGGTACGCCCCGCAATCGGTGCAACTCCAGCGGTCCGGCGTGCTGCGCCTGCAAGGGTACCTGGGCGAAGCGAAGGCGATCCTGAACAAGCTCAAGGACGCGGCCGCGCACAACCCCGAGTACTACTACCAGGAGGGCGCGCTGGCCGAGGCCGAGGGG
>JBJSXS010000715.1:0-7142 GCA_046086545.1 Gemmata sp. | reverse complement strand
CGCCCGCGACGACTCCTTCGAGACCTGGAGAGTAACTTGGTGTGGCCACTTGCGTTTCCCGAAGAAAGTACCCCAGTCCCCTCCCTGAAGGGAGGGGTAGCCAAACCACCTTTGTTCCTTCCCCTCACCATCAAGGAGGGGGGTGGGCTGTTTCTGTCGCCCTCAAACCATCTTCGTCGCGCTGGGCGGCCACAAAAGATCGTAAAGGGTGTTTGCGAACATCGCGAGGACGAAGTCGATCATCAGAATCGCGACGAACGCGATCACGAACGCCTCTGTCGCGGCCCGGCCCACGCCCTCGGCCCCGGGCCGGCTGTTGAACCCGCGGTGGCACGCGATCAGCGACAGCACGCCCCCGAAAACGACCGACTTGCCCAGCCCCACCATCACGTCCCACACCTTCACGAACTCGCGGGTGTGACGCCAGTAGTGGTAGCTGTCGATGTTATACACGTGCAAGCAAATCAGGGAACTGCCGAGTAAGCCCATAACGTCGGCCAGCACCGTCAAAAACGGCAACATCAGCAGTGCCGCCAACAACCGCGGCCCGGCCAGGTACTTCACCGGGTCCACGCCCAGGCACGCGAGGGCGTCCAACTGTTCCGTCACGCGCATCGTGGCCAGCTCGGCGGCCATCGCGGACCCGACGCGGCCGGCGAGCATAACCGCCGCGAGTACCGGCCCGAGTTCGCGCACCACCGAGATGTGAATCACCGCGCCGAGGGAGGTTTCCAGGCCGATTGTGTGGAACTGTCCGTAGGCTTGAACCGCTAGCACCATCCCTATAAACACGCCGGTGATCGCGACCACGCCGACGCTGTTGCTGCCCACCTCGACGGCGACGCGAAAGAACGTGCGGTACCCGAACGCCCGGCCCGCGATGCCTACGGTCGCGCGCAGCGAGAAGAGCCACCAGTCGCCGAACGCGGCTGCCGCGGACCCTAGAGTGGAAGCCGAAAGAGCCGTAGACATGCCGCGGTTGTATCGCGCCGCGGGGGAGAAGGGTAGGCGAACCCTGGCCGCAAGGCCGGGGGCGCGCGCCGTAATGGGGTGACGGTGAGAACCCTCGGCCGTGCGGCGGCACTCGCCTCACACGCGGAGGACCGCGACCGGAACACCGTTTACCCACCGCACCCACACCCGGTGTGCGTCGTCCCACACTAGCCCGGTGAACCGTCGGGCCGCAAGGTCGGCAGCGGTGGCTGTCGGTTCTTCGGTCGGGGTGTCGGAGCGCGTTCGGTTCCGCCGCTCGAACGCACGCCGCTCGGCTTCCGCCCGCAGCGCCGCCAGTTCGGACCGGCCGAGCATCCACACCACGACCGCGATCAGGATCAGGCCTAACCTGCCGAGCCACAACCCGCCAACCAGTAGCAACCCCGCCAGCACCGTGCCAACGGTCACGGCGATTTCGGTCGCCCGCAGCCTCGACATCCGGGTCGCGAGTACCGCCCGCAGCACGCGACCCCCGTCCATCGGGAACGCCGGCAGCAGGTTGAACACCGCCAAGAACAGGTTCGCAAACAGTAGCTGGCCGAGGAACGCATCGACCGTGTCGGGCGTGGACAGCGTCGCTAGCGACAGCGCGATGTCACCGCCGAGCAGGACCGCGAACAATCCGGCCGCAATCAGAATGTTCACTGCGGGGCCGGCCAGTGCGACCGCAATCTCCTGCACCGGTTTGCGCGGCATTCCCTCCAGCGCTGCGACCCCGCCCATCGGGTACAGCGTGATGTGCCGCGTGCGGATGCCATTCGCGGCGGCCGCGAACGCGTGCCCGAACTCGTGCAGCGCCACGCACCCGAACACCGCAAACAGGAACAGCAACTCGAACGCAAGCGCGCCGGTGCTCGCGCCGGCCTCGGACACCAGAACGAACAGTGGCAGCAGCCAGAACGTCGGGTGGACGAACAGGTCGATGCCGAGCCATCTCCCTAACTTGATTGATTCAAACATGATGAGCGAATCTCCCTTCGAGAGCCGCACCTGCGCGCCGCCCCTCTGCAGTATTCGATACTCAACAGGGGAAATTGGATTCCTTGTCGCTGCGGCGACAATTTACGCGCGCTCAGAAGAACAGCTTCACAACTTGGAAGAAAATGACGATGCCGAGCACGTCGGACAGCGTTGCGATGAGCGGAGCCGACATGAGGGCCGGGTCGCGGCCCAGGGCCTTGATGCTTAGCGGCAGCATCGCGCCGATGAGCGCGCCCGTCAGGCAGATGCCCATGACCGCTAGCGTCACCACCCAGTTGAGGCTCCAGAAGTGCCCCTCCGGCACCTCGCGCATGATGCTGTCCGGAGTGAGGAAGTAGGTGCGCGCGATCGAGAGCGCCCCGAGCGCGGCGGCCAGCGCCGCCGCGACCACCAGCTCCCGCCGGAACACCCGGACCCAATCGCGGGCGCGCACCTGCTCAAGGGCCAGCGCGCGAATGACGAGCGTCGCGGCCTGCGAGCCGGCGTTGCCACCCACCGACAGGCACAGGGGGACGAACGCCACCAGAAACGCCACCCGCTTCAGCTCGTCCTCGTATGACGCCATCGCGTTGATGGTGAACATTTGCAACAAGAACAGGACCGCGAGCCACTTCACGCGGTTGTACCAGACGTTCATGAACCCGGCGTCCAGGTAGTTCCCCTCGATGGGCCCTACCGCCGCCTGACGCTGAAGGTCCTCGGTGGCCTCCTCCCGCACCACGTCCAGCACGTCGTCGTGGGTGACGATACCGAGCAGCCCGAACTGGTCGTCCACCACCGGGGCCGCGAGGAAGTCGTACCGGGCGAAGAGTTGCGCCACCGCCTCCTGGTCGTCGCTGTGCTTCAGCGCGACGAGGTCCGTTTCCATCAACTCGCGGATCAGCGCGTGCCGCGGGGCCAAGATCAGGTCGCGTAGCGACACCACGCCGAGCAAACGCCGCGGGGTCAGCGTGCCGTTTTCGCGTCGGTTCGGGTCGTCAAGAACGTAAATGTAGTAGATGGTTTCGCGGTCGGGCGCCTGCTGCCGGAGCTGGTCGATGGCTTCGGCGGCGGTCACCGTGCCGGGGAGCCACGCGTAGTCCGTGGTCATCAGCGCGCCGACCGTGTTCTCGCCGTACTGGAACAGAGTCGCTATGTCCTTGCGGTCGGCCTCGTCCACCAGCCGCATGATGCTCTCGGTCGCGCGGGGCGGCAGCCGGCGCAGCAGGTCCACGCGGTCGTCGTGCGACATCTTCGTCAGCAGCGCGCCCATCTGGGGTCGCGCCTTCTCGGCCATCAGCACCTGCTGTGCCGGGGTCAGGTACTCGAACACCGACGCCTGCGTGCGAATGTTCGCGTGGCTGATGACCTCCCAAATGTGCTCGGGCGTGAAGTCGTCGTCGAGCGCCTCGGCCACCGTGGCGGGGTGTAACGACTCGCAGAACTCGCGCAGCCCGTCCGCGTTCTTCTCGTCCAGCATCAGCCGGATCTCGGGGCTGAACAGAGGGTGAACCATGAGACCCCTTCGGGGCGAATCCGAAACTCGAAGCACGTTATCCGAAACCGGCGGACGCCTCTGGCGAGCCGGTGGTTGGCGGTCGTGCTTTCCTTTCAGATTCCGTGCTTCGAGTTTCGGATTTCACGCCGGCAGCGTGAGGTTGTCGATCAGCCGCGTGGTGCCCAGGAACACTGCGACCGCGGCGACGGCGGGGCGGTCCAGGCGGGCCAGCGGTTGCAGCGTTTTCGCGTCCACGACGCGAGCGTAATCCACCCGCGCCCCCGGAATAGCGCTGAGCTCCGCGTGCAGCGCCGATTCGAGCCGGGCCGCGTCGATCTCGCCCGCCTGCGCCCGTTCGCGGGTCGCTTGCAGCGCCTTCTGGAGGCGTGGCGCCAGGGCCCGCTCGGCGGCGCTGAGGTAGCGGTTGCGCGAACTCAGCGCGAGGCCGTCGGGTTCGCGCACGGTCGGCTCGACGTGGACCTCTACGGGGACGTTCAGGTCGCGCACCATCTGAGCGATGATCCGGGCCTGCTGGTAGTCTTTGGCGCCGAAGTGAGACCGGTCCGGCTGAACGATGTTGAACAGCTTCATAACGACGGTACACACCCCGCGGAAGTGCCCGGGCCGGGTCGCCCCGCACAGGTGGTCGCCCAGCGTGCCCGTGTCCACGAAGGTGACCGAGTGTTCCGGGTACATCTCCTCGACGGTCGGCGCGAAAATGAGGTCCGCGCCCGCCGTGCCGCAGAGCTTCTGATCGGCGTCCAGGGTGCGCGGGTATTTGGCGAAATCCTCCTTCGGCCCGAACTGCGTCGGGTTCACGAAAATCGACACCACCACGAAGTCGGAGGCGACCTTCGCCGCCCGTACCAGCGCCGCGTGCCCCTCGTGAAGGGCGCCCATCGTCGGAACGAACCCGACCGTGCGCCCCTGCTCGCGCGCCGCGGCGGTGGCCCGGCGCACGTCGGTGATCGTGGTGACGACGGAAAGACGCATGGGACCCCTTGGATACTAGTTTCAGCGCCGGCGACGCCGGCGCTAAGCCGGCGTGCCGGCCTGCGCTTCCAGCACCAGTGCGAGGTACGAGCGCCGCTCCTGCTCGCTCAGCCCCAACTCGGCCGCGACCGCCAGCACCACGGCCTTCGCAGCTTCGTACTCGGTCTCGTCCGCGAGGACTTCGAGTTCGATGAACTCGCCAACGCGGTCGAGCGTGTCGAAACAGACCTCCACCGGGAACCCGTCGCGGTCGAAGCGGTACACGCGGCGCTCCTTGCGCACCGTCGCAACCGGTTTGTACCCGAGGGCCAGCAGCAGGCGCTCGGCGTCGTCGGCGGCGAGGTCGCCGTCGGCCAGCGGCACCTCGATCTCGAGGCGCGTCTTGGTGTCCGCGTCGCGCCGGGGGCCTTTGTACGTCAGGCAGCTCATGTGCCCTATGCGCCGCAAACGGAAGGCCTCGTCGGTCGCCTTAAGGTCGCGGTCCGGGGCAGCGAAGTAAACGTCCACGTCGGTGCGGTCCTCGTGCAGCACCGCGCCGCAAGCGAGCATCGCCGCGACCGCGGCGGCTCGGTCGGTGCTCCGGTACTTGACTTCGACTTCGAGCATCGGTTCTGACTGGTGTGTGGTGCTCTTGTTGGGCGTGAGGGCGCTCCCGCTTGCTAAGATAGCTCGGTACAGTGGTTACGGACATCCGCGGGCGAAGGAGTTGACTGTGCCGCAACGAGTGACCGTGGCGAAACTGACCGACATACCGGCCGGCGGCAGTACCGTCGTGAGCGTGAACCGTAAGGACGTCGCCATCTTCAACGTCGGCGGAACACTGTTGGCGGTAGACGACTTCTGCCCGCACATGGGCGCGTCGCTGGCCGGCGGGTATGTCGAGGACGGGTGCGTGACTTGCCCCTGGCACTTTTGGCGGTTTCGACTCGCAGATGGCGCGTGGGCCGACAACTCGAAGGTGAAGATCGGGGCGTACGCGGTCCACGTCGCGGGCGATGACGTGCAACTGGAACTGCCGGACCTGCCGGTCGTTTGAGGGAAGGGCCGAACATGCTTCGCACGCGATTCGCCGCTGGCCTCCTTCTGATCGGCCTGGCGTGCGGGCTCGCCCCGGTCGCTCAGTCGCAACCGCAGCCGGCGCGCAAGGCCGCCCCGAGGCTCGAACCCGTGGCCGAGACGAAGTTGCTGATGGAGGGCCTGGCTGATCCGAACACTCGCGCGCTGGGGAAACTGCTGGCCGAGAAACCGAAGGACGCGGAGGGTTGGGCGTTCGCCCGCGGGCAGTCGCTGTTGCTCGCCGAGATGGGCAACCTGCTGCTCATGCGGCCGCCCAAGACGAGGGACGGGCAGGACCCCTGGCTCGCGCACGCCGCAGACCTGCGCGAGAGTGCCACCGGCCTGGCCCGGGCGTCTGGCGCGAAGGACTACGTACAGGCTCGCACCGCGCTGGCCGGAGTCGCCAACGCGTGCAACCGGTGCCACCAGTCGTTCCGCGTCGGGGTCCGCGTGGACCCGTTCGCCGCCGAGTAGCTTCGGGGTCGGACGAGCGCAGGCGGCGCGGTACCAGTCGGAACTTGGAACTTGGAACTTGAAACTGGCGGCCGGCGCATCTAGCCTGATCGCGATTCGCGCAAAATATCGGCTCCGGACCGCCGAAGTACGTTTACCACGGGTCACGCGGCCCGGCGCCGTTTCACCCTCAACGAGCACCCTACGATGTCGAACTCGCCCGACGGGACCAAGCCGCCCTCTGGGGCCGCATCGCACGCGGCCGTGCCCCGTTCGACCCCGTCGGGCCTTCAGGCCAAGCGGGAGATCACCCTCACCAGCCACTCCATGCTGTTTTACTGGTGGCCAATCTGGCTGCTCGGGTTCGTGATGGCGGTGATGACCTACGTCGAGGACCACCGGCTCGCGATCTTGCCCCCGGGGTCGAAGGTGACCCTCGAATCCGGCGGCCCGAAGGTGGACACCACCACCTACCGGGTCGCAGTGAAGAACCCGAGTACCCCGTCGATGGAGGACGCGCTTGCGGCCACCGAAAAGGCCGGCACCGACCCGACTTTCCCCACCCGCATGTCCGAACGGGCATGGATGGGCCCGGTGTTTTGCGTGGTGCTGATCCTGACCGTGGTCATCACCAACGTGCCGCTCCGCGGGTTGTGGTCGTTCCTCGTGCTGCTCATGTTCCTGGTGATCTCGCTGATCATCTCGCTCGTCCCGGACGGGTGGGACAAGTTGCTGCGGGCGGTTGGCAACCTGCACATCTACATCAACATGGCGGGTTACCTGTTCATCGCGACCGTGGTTTTCATCCTGTGGGTGGTCTCGGTACTCATCTTCGACCAGCGCACCTACATGGTTATCACCCCGGGGCAGATCCGCGTGTGCGAGCACGTGGGCGCGTCGATCCGCACGTTCGACACCACCGGGATGTCGTTCGAGAAGCAGCGCGACGACCTGTTCCGGCACTGGCTGCTCGGGTTCTTCTCCGGCGACCTGATCGTGCGCACGTCGGGTGCCGAGAAGGAGACGATCCGCCTGCCGAACGTGCTACGGATCGGATGGCGCCTGGAAGAGGTGCAGATGTTGCTGTCCGAGAAGGCGACCGTGGTCGTTTGAACGGTGCCGTTGTGCGGTGAAATGGTAAGGCAGAGGCCAGGAGAATCAATCTCCGAGCCTCTGCCTTACCATTTCA
>JBJSXS010000714.1:0-17601 GCA_046086545.1 Gemmata sp. | reverse complement strand
ACCACCAGCGCGCCGACCGCCGGGGCCGCGCGGAGCGCGCCGAACCCCCCCGGCCCGACGTGCAGCACTTCGCGGGCGAACACCGGCAGCAGAGCCGTGGCCCCGCCGAGCAGAACCGCGAACAGGTCCAGCGAGATCGCGCCCAGAACCACCTTGTTGTGCCACACGTACCCCAGCCCCTCGCGAATCTGGGCGTAGCGCGAGCGCCCGCGGTCGAACGGCGGCTGTGCGCCCGAGCGGACGCGCGCCGCGCAGAACGCCGCGGTGCCGTACAGGGCCGCGCAGGCGCCGTAAGCGACCGCCGGCGAGACGGCGCACATTAATCCGCCAAGCGCCGGCCCGGCGACCGCGGCCAGTTGCACCGCGAGCGCTTTCGTCGCGATGGCCCGCGGGAGCAGTTCCGCCGGCACCAGCATCGGGCCGAGCGCGCTGGCCGTCGGGTGGAAGAACGCCCGCGAAGCGCCGAACAGCGCCGCGAGCGCGAACACGGGCCACAGCCCGTCGCCGAACGCGGAGCGCAGCGCGAGGCCCGCCGCGGTGAGGAGTTGCGTGCCGTAGCAGAGCACGAGGATGAGCCGGCGGTTGTAGCGATCGGCGGTTTCACCCGCGATCAGGGTGAGCGCGACCACCGGCAGGAACTCGACCAGTCCGACGAACCCGAGCAAGAGTGCGGCCTCGCGCTCGGGCATGGTGCGGCGGGCGATGGCGTACACCTCCCAGCCGATGACGACCGCCTGCGCGCCGTTGGCGAGCGTGCCGAAAAACCGCCCGGCGAGGAACAGCACGTACGGGCGGCGGGCCAGAAGCGCCTGGTGCGCGGGGGGCGGGTGTAACATACGCCTGTTTTATCGGGTTCCTTCGGGGCCGCGCCGCTGCCGGCTCACCCGCCCGGTTCGGCTCGGGCGGGCGGGCGGCGCCCCGCGAGACGCCCCTCCCGTGAGTGCCGGGCACCGGCGGCCCGCTCACGCGCGCAGGACCGCGAGCGCGTCGGCCCCGGTCATGCCCACGCTGACGCCCTTCGCGGCGGCCGCCGCCGACACCGCCGCGACCTTCGCGGTCAGCATGTCGTCGAACGTGCGCACCCCGGTCACGATGGCCCCGGCCTCGCCGGTCTTCTCGAACGTCTGCACGTTCAGGTAGCCGCACGCGAGCACCCCGCCGGCCGCTTTGATGACCAGCAGCGGCAACTTCAGTGCGACCTCGTGCCGTTCGAGTCCGTCCCAGTTCATGGCGTGTTCTCGCTGTGGAGGAGCGCGGCCCCAAGCCCAATATAGGAACGTGGCACGCGGCGCTTTCGCACGCCCGGAGCCGCGGCTATACTCTTCGCTCACACCCTTACCGACGGAAGGCCACCCCGATGCCGCTCCCCCGCTTCGCCATCCGCGCCCTCGCCGTGTTCGCTCTGCTCGCCGGCCCCACGTTCGCGCCCGCAGCGGACCCGGTCGTGTTCGTGACCACGTTCGCCGGCGGCGACAAGGGCGGCATACACGCGTACGCGTTCGACACGAAAGAGGGGAAACTCAAACACCTGCACCGCACCGAGGGGGTCGAGAACCCGTTCTTCTTGGCCCTGTCACCCGACAAGAAGTACCTGTATTCGATCCACGCGAAGCAGTTCGGCGGGAAGGAGGCCGAACACGTTGCGGCGTATCAGGTGGTCGGGCGCACCGGCGAGCTGAAGTTGCTCAACCGCTCCTCGGCGGAGGGCACCGCGGCGTGCCACCTGGACGTGGACAGGACCGGGAAGGCGGTGCTGGTGGCGAACTACTCGTCGGGCAGCGTCGCCTCGCTGCCGGTTAAGGCCGACGGGTCGCTCGGCGCGAGGGCGTCGTTCGTCCAGCACAAAGGGTCGAGCAGGGATCCGAAGCGGCAGAAGGAACCGCACGCGCACTGCATCGTCGTCAGCCCGGACAACAAGTACGCGTTCGCCGCCGACCTCGGCACGGACCAAATCCTGTGCTACGCCATCGACCCCGCGACCGCCAAGCTGACACCGCACGCGACGCCGGTAACGAAGGCGCCGGCCGGGGCCGGCCCGCGGCACCTCACCTTTCACCCGAACGGCAAGCGCGTGTACGTGATCAACGAGCTGTCGAACTCGGTGACCGTGTTCGACTACGACGCGGGCGCCGGCACGCTCGCCGAGAAGCAAACCATCCCGACGTTGCCGGCGGACTTCAGAGGCACGAGCTACTGCGCCGACCTGAAAATCACGCCCGACGGCAGGCACCTGTACGGCACCAACCGCGGGCACGACAGCGTCGCGTGCTACAGCATCGGCGAGGACGGCAGGCTCGCGCTGCTCGGCATCGAGCCGAGTTTGGGCAAGGGGCCGCAGAACCTCGCGATCACTGCGGACGGCGCGTGGCTGCTGTGCGCGAACATGCCCGGCGGGAGCGTCGCGGTGTTCGGCATCGACGCCAAGACCGGCAAGCTGAAGTCGGCCGGCGACCCGGTGAAGCACGCGAGCCCGTCGTGCATCATGCTGCTGCCGTGACGGGGGGCGGCCCGGCCCCGCGCCGGGCATGCGCCTCGACCCGGATCCCTTCCTTCTACCCACCCCCGAAAGGACCGATACCCATGCGACTACTGCTTTCCCTCCTCACGCTCTGCGCGTTCACTGCCGGCGCGCGGGCGCAGAACGTCAAGCGCGACATCCCCTACGTCGCGAACGGGCACGAGCGGCAGGTTCTCGACGTGTACGCGCCCAAAGACGCGAAGGGCGCGCCGGTGGTGTTCTGGATTCACCGCGGCGGGTGGCAGGCCGGCGACAAGAAGGACGTGCAGGTCAAGCCGCAGGCGTTCAACGACAAGGGGTTCGTGTTCGTCGCGCCCAACTACCGGCTGCTGCCCGCGGTCGACATGAAGACCATCATCGAGGACGTTGCGAAGGCGCTGCGCTGGACCCACGACCACGCGGCCGAGCACGGCGGCGACCCCAGAAGCATCCTCGTGATGGGCCACTCTGCCGGGGCACAGCTCGCGGCGCTGCTGTGCACCGACGACCGCTACCTGAAGGCCGAGAAGCTGTCGCTCGACGTCATCAAGGGGTGCGTGCCCGTCGACGGCGACACGTTCGACGTGCCGGCGATCATCGCGACGGCGGAAGCCAGGTGGAAGGCGCACGGGCTGCCGCCGGCGAAGTTCGGGCACCGGGAGAAGTTCGGTAACGACCCCGAGAAGCACAAGGACTTCTCCGCGGTCACCCATGTCGCGAAGGGGAAGGGCATCCCGCCGTTTCTGATCTTTTACGTCTCCGGGCACCCTGACGTGACCGCGCAGGCGGTGCGGCTCGGCAACGCGCTGAAGGAGTCCGGCGTGCCGGTCACGGTGTTCGGCGCGAGGGAGACCACGCACACCAAGATCAACGCGGACCTCGGCAAACCCGACGACCCGGCCACGAAGGAATTGTTCGACTTCCTCGACAGGGCACTGAAGAAGTAGCGCCCTCGCCCCGCGCGGCGCCTCGACCCGCGATCGCGACGCGCTGCCGCGGACTGCACGGCACCGTGAGCATGGTAGCCAGAGTCTCAACACGCCGCCGGCTCAGAACCGGGACGGCCGAACCCGGCACTGCAGAGCGGAGGCGAGCAGGTGCGCCCGGCACCGGGCGACCGAGACCCGGGCCGCGCGACGCGAGCAACGTGCCGGACCGCGAGTGAGAGGCCGCGGCGGCCGCGCGCCGCGGCCCTACCGACCAGCCTTTAGGGTACTCGCGAAGCGGCCAACGCGCTTCTCGGGCGCGCGGAACCCGGTACACTGTCCCGGGAACGCGTTCGCCCGGTCGCTGGGGTTCACGATGCGCCGCCTCTCCCTTCTCGCCGCGGCACTGGCCGCGCTCGCGCCCGGGGTCGTGTCCGCCGCCGAGCGGCCGAACGTCGTCATCGTGTTGGTAGACGACTTCGGCTGGGGCGACCCGGGCTGTTACGGCAACACCGCGGTGAAGACGCCGAACATGGACCGGCTCGCGAAGGAGGGCGTGCGGTTCACGCAAGGGTACGTCGCGGCCCCGATCTGCTCGCCGTCGCGGTGCGGCATCGTCACCGGGCAGTTCCCGGGCAGGTGGAAGGTCACCAGCTTCATGCAGGCGAAGGCCGGCAACAGGGCGTGCGAAATGGTCGATTACCTCGACCCGAAGGCGCCGTCCCTGCCGCGCGTGCTGAAGGGGGCGGGCTACGCGACCGCGCACATCGGGAAGTGGCACCTGGGCGGCGGCCGCGACGTCACCGATGCTCCGAAGTTCCGCGAATACGGCTACGACCTCGGCTTGGGCACTTACGAGAGCCCCGAACCCGCCGCGCCGCTCGGGCTGAAGACAACCCCCTGGGGGCCGCAGGACAAGCTCGAGCCGCAGCAGGTTCCGCGGCACGAGCGCTCGAGATGGATGGTCGATCAGACCCTCGAGTTCCTCAAGAAGAGCGCCAGCAAGCCGTGCTTCGTGAACCTGTGGCTCGACGACACGCACACTCCGTTCGTGCCCTCGGAGGCGCAGGTGAGGGCCGTGCAGGTCGCGGGCGAGGCCGAGCAGCGGACCCGGTACAGGGCGGTGCTGGCCGCGCTCGACGTGCAACTCGGCCGGCTCCTCGACGGGCTGAAGGGCACCGACACGCTGGTGCTGTTCCTGGGTGACAACGGGCCCTCGCAACCGTTCGCCCGCGAGCGCAGCGGCGGCCTCCGCGGGCAGAAGCTCAGCCTGTACGAGGGCGGAACGCGGGTGCCGTTCGTCGCGTGGTGGCCGGCGCAACTGAAGGGCGGCCGCGTCAACGAGAAGACGGTCATCGCGGCCATCGACCTCCTGCCCACGCTCGCGACCGTCTGCGGCGCGCGGCTGCCGGCGGGCTACGTGCCCGATGGCGAGGACATGACCGCGGCCGTTAAAGGCGAAACGCCGATTCGCAAGAAGCCGCTGTTCTGGGAGTACGGGCGGAACGCCGCCGCGTTCGCGTACCCGATGGACGCGAAGCACCGCAGCCCGAACGTGGCCGTTCGCGACGGGAACTGGAAACTGCTGGTGAACGCGGACGGCACCGGCGACAAGCTGTTTGACCTCGGCGCCGATCCGACAGAGGAGCAGAACCTCGCGGCCGAAAGGCCCGACGTGGCCAAGAAGCTCACCGCACAGGCGCTCACCTGGAGGAAGTCGCTGCCGTGACCAAGCTGACCCTCTCCCTCGTCGCGCTCGGCGCGCTTGCCGCGTCGGCCTGCGCGGCCGACCCGGTGCGCCCGCCGAACGTGCTGTTCTGTTTCGCCGACGACTGGGGCCGGTACGCGTCGGCCTACGCCGCGCTCGACGCGCGCCCGGGCCCCAGCAGCGTCATCAAGACGCCGAACATCGACGCGGTCGCGGGCCGCGGGGTGCTGTTCCGCAACGCGTTCGTCCCGGCGCCGTCGTGCACCCCCTGCCGCAGCTCGCTACTGAGCGGCCGGTACTTCTTCAACACGGGCCGGGGCGCGATCCTGAACGGCGCGGTGTGGGACGAGCGCATCCCGGCGTTCCCCTTGTTGCTCCGCGACGCCGGGTACGACATCGGCAAGGTGGCGAAGGTGTGGAGCCCCGGCACGCCGGCCGACGCGCCGTTCGGCAAGCAGCAGTACGCGTACCAGACCGCCGGCACGGCGTTCAACAACTTCTCCGAGCAGGCGACCGCGGCCGTCGCGAACGGGAAGCGCCTGGCCGACGCGAAGGCCGAACTGCTCGCGCAGGCGGACGGCAACCTCGCCGCGTTCCTCAAGGCCCGCGACCCGAAGCGGCCGTTCTTCTTCTGGCACGGCCCGACCAACGTTCACCGCAAGTGGGTGAAGGGGTCGGGCAAGGCGCTCTGGGGCATCGACCCGGACGCGCTGACGGGCAAGCTGCCGAAGTTCCTGCCCGACGTGCCGGAGGTGCGCGAGGACTTCGCCGATTACCTCGGTGAGGCGCAGGCGTTCGACGCGCAGGTGGGCGTGCTGCTGAACCGCCTGAAGGGCGCCGGCGAACTCGACAACACGCTGGTGTTCATCAGCGGCGACCACGGCGCGCCGGGGTTCCCGGGCGGGAAGTGCAACCTGTACGACTTCGGGGTCGGGGTCGCGCTCGTCGTCGCGGGGCCGCGCGTGCCCGGGCCGCGCGTGGTGGATGACCTCGCCAACCTGATGGATCTGGCCCCGACGTTCCTCGACGCGGCCGGGGTGAAGCAACCCGACGGGCTCAACGGCAAGTCGCTGTGGCCGGTGCTCACCTCGACGAAGAGCGGGCAGGTGGACCCGGCGCGCACGTGGGTGATTACCGGGCGCGAGCGGCACGTCGGCGACGCGCGCGAGGGGAACTTGCCGTACCCGCAGCGCGCCCTCCGCACGAAAGACTATCTGTACGTTCGCAACTTCGCGCCCGACCGGTACCCGCTCGGCGACCCGAAGGGGCTGACCGCGGACAAGGCGCCCACCGCCGACGCGCTGACCAACAACACCTACGCGGCGTTCCCCGACATGGACGCCAGCCCGACGAAGGCGTGGCTGGTCGCGCACCGCAACGACAAGGAGTGGAAGCCGTACTTCGGCTACGCGTTCGGCAAGCGCCCGGCGGAGGAGCTGTACGACCTCGCGGCCGACCCGGATCAGATGAGGAACGTGGCCGCGGACAAGGCCCACGAGGCGACCCGCAAGAGGCTCGCCGACCAGTTGACGAAGGCGCTGACGGACGCGGGCGACCCGCGGCTGGTCGAGAAGGACTGCCGGTTCGAGAGGCCGCCGTTCACCGACGCCCCGCCGCGCAAGAAGTAGATTGCGCCCGTTCCTGCCCCGGCCCCGCAAGGGGCGCGGGCGAGCCACACAGCAACAGGACCCGCGATGCTCAGATTGCTCATCCCCCTGGCGGCCGCCGCGCTGCTCGTGCCCGCCGCGCGTGCCGAAGCGAGGCGGCCGAACGTCGTGTGGATCGTCGTGGACGACATGTCCGCGCACTTCGGGTGCTACGGCGAGAAGGCCATCAAGACGCCGCACGTCGACAAGCTCGCGGCGGAAGGGACGCGGTTCGGCAAAGCGTTTGTCACCGCGCCCGTGTGCTCGCCGTGCCGGTCGGCGCTGATCACCGGGTGCTACCAGACCACCATCGGCGCGCACCACCACCGCAGCGGCCGCGGCGAGCTGAAGATCGCGCTGCCGGGCGAGGTCGTCCCGGTCCCGGTGCTGTTCCAGAAGGCCGGGTACTACACCTGCATCGGCGGGTTCGGCGCGACCGCCGACCGGCTCGGGAAGACGGACTACAACTTCGAGTGGCCGCGCGCGATGTACGACAGCAACGACTGGGCCGGGCGCAAGGCCGGGCAGCCGTTCTTCATGCAGGTGCAACTGCACGGCGGGAAGTACCGCGGGCAGGGGCCGAACAAGAACTGGCAGGGGCGCGTGGCGAAGGAGCTCGGGGCGAACACCAGGCCCGAGGACGTCACGCTCCCGCCGTACTACCCGCGCGACCCGGTGATCCTCCAGGACTGGGCCGACTACCTCGACAGCTGCCGGTTCACCGACAAGGAGGTCGGCGACCTGATGGCGCGGCTCGAAAAGGAAAAGCTGCTCGACGAGACGGTGGTGTTTTTCCTGACCGACCACGGCATCAGCCACGCCCGCGGCAAGCAGTTCCTGTACGACGAGGGCACGCACGTGCCCTTTATCGTGCGAGGGCCCGGGATCGCGAGGGGCGCTGTTCGCGACGACCTGATCGAACACATCGACCTGGCCGCGACCTCGCTCGCGCTCGCCGGGATCGAGGTCCCGAGGTGGATGCAGGGGCGCGACCTGTTCGCGAGGGCGCACCAGAAGCGCGACGCGGTGTTCGCCGCGCGGGACCGGTGCGACGAGACGATGGAGCGCATCCGCAGCGCGCGCGCCGCGGACTTCAAGTACATCCGCAACTACATGCCCGAGCGCCCGCACCTCCAGCCGTGCCGGTACAAGGACGACAAGGCCGTCGTGCAGAAGCTCCGAGAACTGCACGCCGCGAAGAAGCTCGACGCCCTCGCCGAAAAGCTCCTGTTCGCGCCGACGCGCCCGGCCGAGGAGCTGTACGACCTCGCCGCGGACCCGTTCGAGGTGAACAACCTCGCGGGCGATCCCAAATACAGGGCCGCGCTGGAGCGTATGCGGAAGAGGCTCGCGGAGTGGGAAGAGGCCACCGGCGACAAGGGCCGCAAGCCGGAGCCGATGGCGATGTACGACTCGGACATGAAGGTGTACCTCGGCGAAGGCAAGAAGGCGAATAACGAGGAGCTGAAGCGCAACATCGAGCTGAACAAGAAGTGGGCCGGCGAGGGCAAGTGATGCGGACCGGGCTTGTGGTTTTCTGCGCGCTGCTGTGCGCCGCACCCGCGGCGCGCGGCCGCGCCCGACATCGTCCTCTTCCTCGCCGACGATCTCGGCCTCGCCGACTGCGGGCCGTACGGCGGCAAGGACGTCGCCACCCCCAACATGGACCGGCTGGCGAAGGACGGGGTAACATGCACCCACGCGTTCGTCGCGTCGCCCAGTTGCGCCCCGAGCCGGGCGGCGCTGCTCACCGGGCTGGACCCGATGCGCAACGGGGCGATGCTCAACCACGCGAAGCCGAAGGCCGACCTCAAGAAGTGGCCCGCGTACTTCAGGGAGTTGGGCTACGAAGTGGTGTCGTTCGGCAAGGTGGCGCACTACGCGCAGGTGGCGGATTACGGGTTCGACCGCGCGAGCCACTTCAAGTACCACGAGGACGATTGCATCGAGGCCGCGGTGAAGTGGCTCGCGGCGCGAAGGGCCCAGAAGCCGCTGTGCCTCTTGGTGGGCACGAACTGGCCGCACGTGCCGTGGCCGAAGGAGCCCCCGCTGGACCCCTCGAAACTCGCGCTCCCGCCCACACAGGTTGACACGAAGGAAACGCGTGCGGCGCGCGCTCGGTACCTCGCTGCGGTCGCCACCGCTGACCGCGATTTGGGGCTGGTGTACGACGCGGCCCGCAAACACCTAGGCAGCGGCGCGTTGTTCGCGTTCACGAGCGACCACGGGGCACAGTTCCCGTTCGGCAAGTGGAACGGCTACGACGCCGGCATCCGCACGCCCCTGCTCGTCGCCTGGCCGGGGCACATCAAGCCGGGCACCACCGCGGGGGCGCTCGTGAGCTGGATCGACCTGCTCCCGACGTGCCTCGAAGCCGCGGGCGGAAAGGCGCCGGAGAAGATCAGCGGCAGATCCTTTCTCCGCGTCTTGCGCGACGGGCCGGGCGAGCACCGGGACAAGGTGTTCGTCACGCACAGCGGGGACGGCGACATGAACCGCTACCCGCTGCGGGCGGTCCGCACCCGCGAGTGGAAATACATCCGCAACCTCGACCCGGGCGCCGAGCACCACACGCACGTCGATAAGGCCGCGGCCGGCGACGGGCGCGCGTACTTCGACTCGTGGGCGGAGCGGGCGAAGACCGACCCCGCGGCGGCCGCCGTCGTGAAGCGCTACCACACGCGCCCGGCGGAGGAGCTGTACGACCTCGCCGCCGACCCGTGGGAGCTGAAGAACCTCGCGGCCGACCCGAGGCACGCGCCGCGCCTGGGGGCCCTGCGCGCGGACCTCGACGCGTGGATGAAGGAGCAGGGCGACGAGGGCCTGAGGACCGAGAGGGCGCTGCCCGACCCGCGGCCCAAGAAGAAGGACAGGTGATGACCCGCACACTTTTCGCGCTCGCCGCTGTTGGCGCACTCGCGCCCCACGCGCAAGCCGCGGACCGGCCGAACTTCGTGTTCATGTTCGCCGACGACCAGCGGTACGACGCGCTCGGCGCCGTCCAGATGGAGCAAGGCGAGAAGGGCCGGTTCCCGTGGTTCAAGACCCCGAACATGGACCGCGTCGCCAAGGGCGGAGTGCGGTTCCGCAACGCGTTCGTGGTCAACTCGCTGTGCTCCCCGAGCCGGGCGTGCTTCCTCACCGGCCGGTACAGCCACGCGAACGGCATCTGGAACAACACCACCCCGCTCGATGAGAAGACCGTCACGCACGCGTCGCTGCTGAAGGCCGCCGGGTACAGCACCGGGTACGTCGGCAAGTGGCACATGGACGGCGCGCCCGCGCGCCCGGGGTTCGACTGGTACGCGAGCTTCACCGGTCAGGGCGTCTACTTCGGGGCGAACTTCCTCGTCAACGGCACGCCCGAGCGGACCGACGACTGGACCGACGACCGGTCCGGCGACTACGCGGTGCGGTTCCTCGAAAAGGGGCGCGCGAAGGACAGGCCGTTCCTGCTGGTTGTCGGGTTCAAAGCCCCGCACGGCCCCTTCACCCCGCCCAGGCGGCTGGAGGCCGCGTTTGCTGACGAGACAAGTAGGCCGGTGCCGAACCTCGGAACGCCCCCCGGGTTCAACCTCGACCTCGGGAAGAAGAAGGACGTGGCCGACAAAGTGCCGGTGAACCTGAACTACTTCCGGTGCGTCGCGGGGGTGGACGAAAACGTGGGCAAGGTGCTCGACCGCCTCAAACTGTGCGACAACACCGTGGTGGTGTACGGCAGCGACAACGGGTTCTACCTCGGCGAGCACACGCTCGCCGACAAGCGCAGCGGGTACGAGGAGAGCGTTCGCATCCCGCTCCTGGTGCGCCACCCGAAGCTGGGGGCGAAGGGCGTGACCCGCGACGACATGGTGCTGAACGTCGACCTCGCACCGACGCTCCTCGACCTCGCGGGCGTGACGGTTCCGTCAGACGTTCACGGCAAGAGTTGGGTTCCGCTGCTGGCGAAAGACGCGCCGAAGGCACCGTTCCGCGAGAGCTTCTTCTACGAGTACTTTCGCGAGAACGGCGGGAAGAAGGCCGAACCCGCCGTCGGCGGGTTCAACACGCCCACGATGACCGGGGTGCGCACCGCGACCCACAAACTGCTCAAGTACCGCGACCGTCCCGAGTGGGCCGAGCTGTTCGACCTCCGGGCCGACCCGTTCGAGACGAAAAACCTGATTGCGGACCCGAAGTACGCCGAAACAAAAGCGAAACTGGAAAAGGAGTACGACCGGCTCGCGAAGGAGCTCGGCTACAGCGTGCCCGCGAACGTGCCGCCCGAGCCGAAGCGCTGACGCGGGTGGTTTTGTCTCGCCCCTCACCCACTAAGGTAGAGAGGGCAGGAGACGGCGACGTGCTACGGGCTAACACCGACGGCCTACACCGCCGTCTTCGCTGTTAGCGTGTGCCTTCAGGGTGAGGTGGACGCTGCCCGCGACGAACAAGTTCTCGCGCCCGTCCCTTCACGGCGGTGATCGCGGACTCCAACTCGGAGCGGCCCGCGTTCTTGGCTTCCGCGGTCGTTAGCGCGGCCGATTTGCACTCGACGCGCGCGGCCGTCAGGTTACGATGAGGAAACCGCTCTCCTGCCTCCAACTGCCGTGGACATGCACACTGTTCCGTTGTTCGCGCGCCTCCCGCTTGCCGTTCTGCTCGTGAGCGCCGCGCCCGCGGCCGCCCGCGCGGACGACGGCGCCGAGTTCTTCGAGAAGAAGGTGCGGCCGGTGTTGGTGGAGCACTGCTACAAGTGCCATTCTGCCGCGGCGAAAAAGGCAAAGGGCGGGTTGCAGCTCGACACCGCGGAAGGCATCCGCAAGGGGGGCGACTCCGGGCCGGTGGTGAAGCCGAACGACCCCGGCAGCCTCCTGCTCAAGACGATCGCGCGCGCCGAAGACGCGCCCGCGATGCCCCCCGACGGCAGGCTGCCGGACGCGGCCGCTGCGGTGCTGCGCGAGTGGGTGAAGAAGGGCGCGCCGCTGCCCGCGGCGACCGCGACGGCGGTCACCGTCGAGGACGCGCGCAAGTTCTGGTCGCTCCAGCCGGTGGGCGAGAAGCCCGAGCCGAAGGTGTCCGACCCGAGGTGGCCGGTGCGCAAGCACGATCACTTCGTGCTGAGCGCGCTCGACGAGAAGCGGCTCGCGCCCGCCCCGCAGGCAGACAAGCGCGCCCTCATCCGCCGCGCGTTCTTTGACGTTGTCGGGCTGTCACCCACCTACGAGCAGGTGCAGGCGTTCGTCGCGGACCGGCGGCCCGACGCGTACGAGCGGTGGGTGGACGACCTGCTGGCGTCGCCGCGGTTCGGGGAGAAGTGGGGCCGGCACTGGCTCGACGTCGCGCGCTACGCGGAAGACAACCCGACCGGCGAATCGACGTGCCGCCCGCCGCGGTTCCCGCACCGCTACCGCGACTGGGTCATTCAGGCGCTCAACTCGGACGTGCCGTACGACCGGTTCGTGCGGCTCCAACTCGCGGCCGACCTGATGCCCGGCACGGACCCGGGCGACTACGCGGCGCTCGGGTTCCTCGGGCTGGGCCCGGTGTACCACAAGGAGCCGAAGCTGTCCCAGACCGTCATCGCGGAGATCGTGGCCGACGAGTGGGACGAGCGCGTGGACGTCATCACGCGCGGGTTCCTGGGCCTGACGGTCGCGTGCGCCCGGTGCCACGACCACAAGTTCGACCCCATCAGCACGAAGGACTACTACGCGCTCGCGGGCGTGATGGCGAACACCCAACAGGCCGAGCGCCCGCTGCGCCCGGACGCGGACGCCGCCCAGGACGCCCTCACCACGGTTAAGCTCGCGCTGCTGGACGCGAGCATGCGCCTCAGCTACGCGAAGGAGATGCGGGGCACCGCGCTCAAGGAGAAGAAGCCGGCCGCGCCGTTCGAGAAGGACATCAAGCGGCTCGAGGCCCGGGTCGCGGAGCTTCTGAAGCGCGAGAAGGCGCTCGAAGGCGGCCAGATCGCTAACGTGGTGCGCGACGCGGGCACCTGGGTGAACGGCGACGACCCCGCCTGGACCGTGATCGACTACAGGCCGGGCACCTACCGCGACCTGCCGGTGTTCATCCGCGGCAACCCGGGGCGCCCGGGCGAGGTGGTGCCGCGCCGGTTCCCGGAGGCGCTGACCGCGGGCCCGCCGCGGCCGTTCAAGGAGGGCAGCGGGCGGCGCGAACTCGCGGACGCCGTCGTCACCGACGCGCGAGGGCTGACGGCGCGGGTGTTCGTGAACCGCGTGTGGGGCTGGGCGTTCTCGCGCCCGCTGGTTGGCACCCCCAGCAACTTCGGCGCGCTCGGCGCGCGCCCCACCCACCCGGAGCTGCTGGACGACCTCGCCGCGCGCTTCGTGGCGAACCGGTGGTCGGTGAAGTGGCTCGTGCGCGAACTGGTGACCTCGGCGACCTACCGCCAAGCCACCGCGCACAGCGAGCAGTTCGCCGCGGCGGACCCGGACGCGAAGTTCCTGTGGCGCGCCCCGCGCAAGCGGCTCGAGGTCGAGGGCTGGCGCGACGCCATTCTCCAGGTGAGCGGCCTGCTGAACCTCGCGGGGGGCGGGCCGGCGGACAGCCTCGACGACCCGCTCCGCGCGCGCCGCACGGTGTACGGGCGCGTGAGCCGCGAGCGGCCGAGCGACGTCCACCGGCTGTTCGACCTGCCGGACCCGAAGGCGCACGCCGAGAGGCGCGAGGCCACCACCACGCCCGTGCAGCAGCTCTACTTCCTCAACAGCCCGTTCGTGCGCCGGGCCGCGACGCAACTGGCGAAGCTGCCCGCGGGCAAGCCGGCCGACGAGGGGGCGAAGATGCTGTTCCGTCAGGTGCTGCTGCGCGACCCGACCGCGGACGAGCTGCAGACCGCCCGCGACCTGGTGCGCCCCGGCGGGGCGGGCGCGCCGAAATGGGAGCTGCTCGCGCAGGTGCTGCTGGCGAGCAACGAGTTCCTCTACTTGAACTGACGCGCGGAACCGGGGAGCGGCCTCAATCACACGACCCGTGGTGCTCAATGGCCTTTGACGTCGCGGACCCCTTCGCGCCGACCCGCCGCCAGCTACTCGGCGGACTGGGCGCGAGCGTCGGGGCGCTCGGCCTCACCAGCTACTTGGGCGCCGTCGACGCGCCGCCGGGCAAGACCGGCCGCGAGCCGAGGGCGAGGCGGGTCATCTTCATGCTGATGGCCGGCGGGCCGTCGCACCTCGACACGTTCGACCCGAAGCCCGAGATCGAGAAGCACGCGGGCAAGCGGCCGGCGAGTGCCGACCTGCGAACCGAGCGCGTGACGGGCGGCTTGATGCCGTCGCCCTTCAAGTTCCGGCCGGGCGGGCGGTGCGGGCTGCCGGTCAGCGACCTGCTGCCGAGCGTGCGCGAGTGCGCGGACGACCTGTGCGTGCTGCGCGGCGTGTACGGGTCGAACCCCAACCACTCGCCCGCGGCCAGCTTCCTCGCCACCGGGCGCATCGACGCGGTCCACCCCGGGGTCGGCGCCTGGGTGTCCTACGGCCTCGGCACCGAGAGCGCGGACCTGCCCGGGTTCGTCTCGCTCGGCAACGGGTTCGGGCAGACCGCGTTCGAGCGCAGCGGCTACCTGCCGGGGCAGTTCCAGGCGACGCGGGTGTCCGCGGCGGAGAGCGACCCCGAGAAGATGATCAGGCACCTGCGCAACGCCGCCATCGGTCTCGACGAGCAGAAGAGGCAGTTCGACGCGCTTCAGGCGCTGAACAGGTCACACGCGCGGGCCAACGGCAACGACCCGCAGCTCGAGGCCCGCGTCAAGGCACTCGAGACGGCGTTCCGGATGCAGTCGGCCGCCGGCGAGGCGTTCGACGTGCGCCGCGAACCGGTCAGGCTGCGCGACAGCTACGGCCCCGGCGAGTTCGCCCGCGGGTGCCTGCTCGCGCGCAGGCTGGTGGAGCGCGGCGTTCGGTTCGTGCAGCTGTCGCTCGGCGGCTGGGACCACCACGCGAACATCAGCGCCGAACTCAAGAAGAAGTGCGGCGAGATCGACCGGCCCGTCGCGGCGCTGTTGCGCGATCTGCGCCAGCGCGGTTTGCTCGACGACACTCTGGTGATCTGGGGCGGCGAGTTCGGGCGCACCCCGGTGAGCGAGAACGGCGACGGCCGCGACCACAACCCCTACGGGTTCAGCCTGTGGATGGCCGGCGGCGGGGTGAAGGGCGGCACCAGCTACGGCGCCACCGACGAGTTCGGGTTCAAGGCCGCGGAGGGCCGCGTGTCGGTCCACGACCTGCACGCGACCGTGCTGCACCTGCTCGGCCTCGATCACGAGAAACTGACGTACCGGTACAGCGGGCGCGACTTCCGGCTCACCGACGTGTACGGCCGCGTGGTGACCGAAATCCTCGCGTGACCGCGGCTCGTCTGGAGCTGTGGCGCCGCGCGGAACGGGCCGTGCAAATGCCCGGCAGCTCGTGGAGAATCAGAAACTGATGGCCGAACTGCTCAAGAAGCGACCGGCCGGCAGCCCCGACCCGGACAAACTGCTCGAGCTGCAGCGCGCACTCCAAAGCCACCTCGGTGAGCTCAATCAGATGTGGAGCGCCTGAACCGGGCACGGGGAAGAGGCGAGGCCCGTCTGCGCGGAGGGGCGCGGCACGCCTCCCGGCTTGCATTTTTCGTTATTGGAGGCTCGCAGTTCGCCCCGCGACAGGCGACACTATCGCTCGCCTCTCGCCTAAAGGGTGCCGCCATGCTGCTGCTCTCGCTCGCGCTGATAAGTCCCGGTGCCGAACCCGCGCTGGCGGACCAGCCCCCGAACACCTGGGTGAAGCGCAGCCCGCTCCCGGCCGGGCCGCCGTCGCCGGGGTTGGGCTACGAGGGGGCGTTCGCGTGGGACAGCAGGAACCAGCGCGTCATCCGGTTCGCGGGTCACAACCAGGGCGGCGGCGCCGAGCAAAATGCCGAAACCTGGACCTTCGACCCGCGGACCGCGAGGTGGGAACTCAAGGAGCCGAACACCTCGCCCCCGGGCGCCTGCTGCAACCAGCAGAACGTGTTCGACCGGGACCAGGGACGCTTTTTGAGGTTTCCGGCGTTCAGCGGCAGTCACGGGTGGCACTGGTTCCGCGAGAACTACCTCAGCAACAGCACGGTCTGGAGCTACGACCTGTCGACGAACACCTGGCGCGACCGGCGCCCGACCCCGACCCCACGAGTCGCGCCGCTCCGCTGCGCGAGCTGGGATACCGACTTCCAGGTCGCACTCGTGTTCGGGGGCGAGGGCAGCCGCGAGGGGACGCTAGTGTACGACCCGTACACCAACACGTGGCACCGGCTCAAGCCGAAGGACGAGCCGGACCCGCGGAGCGGCGGGAACATGGCGTACGACGCCGCGAACCGGGTGCACGTCCTGTTCGGCACACAGTTCGACAACGACCCTCACACCTGGACGTTCGACCTGGGCAAGAGCGAGTGGCGCGGGCACCGGCCGAAGGGCGGGCCGCCCACCGACCGCAACGACCCGGTTTTGGCCTACGACGCGAACGGCAAGCGCACCATCGCCCTGGTTCGAGCGATCGACACGGCCGACGGCAAGGAGCCGACGAGCGGGCACGTCGAAACCTGGGCGTTCGACGCGAACGCGCTCAGCTGGACGAAGCTCAAACCCGCGCGCGAACCGGACGGGTGGAGCAACCGGTCGCGCGGCGCTACCGCGATCCCCGAACTGAACCTGATTCTCGCGGAATCGGTAGTGAACCCGTCGCAAAAGGTGAAGGGCGTGGACCGCGAGCAGCAGCTCTGGACGTACCGGTACGGGCAGACCCGCGCGCCGGGCGTACTGCCGCCCGCCAACGTGCGCGTCACGGTGGAGAAGGGCGGGCTTCGGGTCGAGTGGGACGCGGGCACGGGGGGCGCCGCGCACCGCGTGTACCGGGGCACGGGCCCGGTGCCGTGGGGGGCCGCGTTCCGCGAAGTGGGCACCGTCGAGGCCGGCGCGACCACCTTCCGCGACAAGTTGCCGTCGGACCCGACCCAGCCGGTTTACTACCGCGTCGCTGCGGTTCTTGAGGGCACCCAGAGCGACCTTTCGCCCGTCGCCCGCGCTCAGCCCCGCGTGGTGGACGACGTGGTCGTTTCTGTTGTCGGCACCAAGGAGGTGCGCGTCGCCTGGAGCCCGGTTCTCGGGAGCGGCGGGTACATCGTCGAGCGCGCCCCGGTCGAAGTGTTCACCGAGGACCAGCTCAAGCGGTTGAGGACGGACACCGCCCCGCTCACCGCGCCGAGTGTCGGCGCGGTGAAGGTGATCGGCAAGTTCGAGCGCGTCACGAAAGAGCCGATCAATGAGCCGCGGCTCACGGACACCGGCATCGACCTTGCCAAGCTCACGAAGGTCGAAGGCGAACCGACGTACACGCACCGGTTCTCGAAAGAGCAGATCGACGACGGCGGGAGCGGCTACCGGTTCGGGGTGTACGCGTACCGCGTGCGGGCGGTGAACGCACTGGGCGTCGAGAGCGGCCCGAGCGCGTGGCAACTGACGGTCCCGTCCGCGCCGCAGCACGTGTTCGCGAAGGAGGAGGGCACGAAGTGCGCGCTGAAGTGGGTCGCGAACCCCGAGAGCGGCGTCACGGGGTACCGCGTGTACCGCATGGACGGCCCGAAGATCAACGGGGCCGGGCAGAAGGTGCTCCGCCGCACGCCCGACCCGGTGAAGGAGCCGAAGTGGGCCGACGAGACCGGCGCGACCGACACCAAGCGCTACTGGGTGGTCGCGGTGGACGCGCTCGGTCAGGAGGGGATTCCGTCGGCCCCGGCGTGGGGCTGGCGACAGTTCAAGAAGGTGTACGACGGCTTCACAGGTGAGTGGCACCAGTAACCGGCGCG
>JBJSXS010000713.1:0-2386 GCA_046086545.1 Gemmata sp. | reverse complement strand
CCCCGGGCAGGTAGCGGATGATCGGCGTTGGATCGACGGGCGGACCGCCGGGCGCCTGCACCGGGTGCGTCGCACGGGTTTCGATCACGCGGATCTGGGCCGGGGTCGGCTCGTTGACGTACACGACGGACTCGCGCACCGCCGCGTGCCCGGGCACGGTGTTCTGTTGATCGAGGTAGCGGATGAACACGCGGTCGCCCGGCTTCACCGCGATTTTGCCTTCGGCGGGCATGGGCGAGGTGTCGACCTCCTTCGTGAACACCCCGCTGTTCTCGGCCGTCTCGGTCGCCTCGAGCTCGACCGGCGGGCCGTTGTTCACCGCCACCTGCACCTTGATCTTGTCGGGCGCCGCGGTCGCGTCCTGGTCGAAGTCGGTCACCTCGATAACGAGCCGCTCGCCCGGATCGATGCGGAGCAGTTGCTTGCGGATGGTGCTGACCGCGCCGTTGGGCGACTTCACGAAGTCGTAGGCGATGGGCACGATCGTCGCGTTGTGATAGGTCGCGGTCAGCCGACCGGTGAGCAGCCGTGACCCGCCCGAGGTGTTCACCTCGTCGATGTACGTCGCGGTGACCACGTCGCCGCCCGCGATTTCGAGCACGTCGTTCGTGGCGAGCGAGAGCAGGTCGGTTTCCGTGGGGATGTGGAGCACGTTCTTCTCGCTGTCGCGGATCTCAACGTGGTTGATCGCGACCGCCTCGCCCCGGTACTCGTGAATCACGGCGCGGACGTGGCGGACGTTGAGCGCGGGGAATTTGAAGTCCCAGGACGTCCCCTCCTTGTCGGCGGTCGCTTCGCCGAGCGGGCGCGGGGTGCCCTCGGTCTTGGCTTCGGGCCGCGCGAGGTCGAAATCGGTCGCGCGGAACGGGACCGTGACCACCTGCTCGCTGGTCGCGTCCCCGCTCGCCCACCGCGCTTCGAGGGCGGCGGTAGCGGGCGCGGCCGCGGCGAAAATGGTGACGGTGTGGGTGCCGGCGTCGAGGTGCATATCGACGCGGCGGCCGCCCGGGCCGACGGGCATTTCCAGCCGCCCGTCCACCATCACGGCGGTCTTCGCGCCTTGCACCTCGAACCGCACGCCCCCGGTCTTCGCCTGAACGATCTTACCGTGCCACACAATCGCGGTGGCCTTCTTCGCCTTGTCGTCGGGCTGGCGCGTCCAGAACAGGTCGGCGGCCTTCGCCTCCGCGGCGGGCTTCACGTTCTTCGTGAGTGCGACGACCTGGTCCCAGGTGGTGTACCCGGTCCCGTCTGTGCCCTCGAAGACGCGCGCCGTCATCGCGCCGGTTTCCCCCGCGACCGGCGCCGCTTTCGGGTCCGGGTGCGTGGTGGCGAGGCGGAACCACAGGCGCCCGTCGTCGCTCCCTTCGAGCGTCACCCGCACGGGCGCGTTGCGGGTCGCGTCCGGGGTCCAGACCGTGACGCGGTCGGTCCGCTTGAGGTCCTTCATGTCGATGCTCAGGACCTTCGGGGTCACCCCGTCGGGCTCGCTCAGCCACGCGGTCTTGCGGTCCTTGTCGATCGCCATCAGCGGGCTGTGGTCGATGGCGGTGTTGGTCGCGAGCGCGCCGGCCGGCAGTTCGCCGGTTTTCGCGGTCCCTTCGAACACGCCGGTGTGGGGGCCGGTCTCGGTCAGCGTCGCGGTCACCGTGTCGCCGCTGGCGGCGACCAGCTTCACCGTGATGCGGTCGGGTTCGTCGGTGGTGTCGCGGTCGGCGTCCTTCACGCGCAGGTAGATCAGGTTGCCGGGCTTGATCTGATCCTTCGGCCGGTCCAGTCCCTTGCGCAGGTCGGGCTTGTCGCCCATCGCCTCGCGTTCGAGCTTCTTGCCGAACCCCTCCTCGTCCTCGTCCACGATCTTCCCGCTCGAGACCTCGAGCTTCGCGTCGGCCGCGATGCGGATCTCGGTGTCGGGGAGCGGTGCGTCCTTGAACTCCTTCTTGAACTCCGGCGGGTAGTCGACCCGGATCACGTCCTTGCCGGTGAGCTGCAGCACGCGGTCGTTCTTGGCGGCCGCGCCGAGCCGGGTTTCGAGGTCCGCGCGGAACAGCCCTTTGCCCGCGCCGCCAGATGTGAGGTACACCGTCTCCACGTCGCAGCCGGGTTCGGTGGTGACGAGGACCGGGATGCGCGCGTGCCCGCGGCTCACCCCGAGGTCGCTGTCCTGCACGACGATGGACAGCTGTTCGCCCGGCGTGTGGAACCGCTTGCTCGCGCGCCCGAGGCGCCCGACCGTGCGGAGCAGCTCGAGCTGATCAACGTACCGCTGCTCGGCCCCGTACACCTCGGACAGGTTGTACAGCGTTTGGTTGGCCAGATGAACTTTCTGCTACCTCTGTATGACTAATAACGAGCGAGACAGCATCAGAGATCTTCTTCTGCAAAC
>JBJSXS010000712.1:0-8932 GCA_046086545.1 Gemmata sp. | reverse complement strand
GTCGGCGCGGTGACCGCCGCCGCGGCCCTGGAATGCGACCGTTACGAGTGGTGCGCGGTGCTCGGGTGCATCGGGCTGGTGTTCACCGCCGAGCTGTTCAACTCGTCCGTGGAGGTGCTGTTCCGCGGGTTGGAGCAGGAGGCCCGGGACCGCGTGTACGGGTGCCTGGACATCGCCGCCGGCGCGGTCCTGGTCGCCAGCCTCACCGCGGCCGCCATCGGGCTGCTCATCTTCGGCCGCAAGCTGCTGCTGATCGGTCACCTCGTCGGGTAGGGGCGGCCGTTGTCGCCGGCCCCGGTCCGCGGTTTCGAATGAGGGGACCGCGAGACGCCACGCTGCCGCGCCCGTAAAATGTCCCCACCCACACCCACGGGACCACCGATGAAGCTCACACTCCAAGTCTGGCGCCAGCCGTCGTGCACCGCACCGGGCAAGATGGTCGCGTACAACCTCGACGGCATCAGCCCGGACATGTCGTTCCTCGAAATGCTCGACACCCTCAACGACCAACTCATCCGCAAGGGCGAGGAGCCGGTGGCGTTCGACCACGACTGCCGCGAGGGCATCTGCGGCAGTTGCGCGATGATGATCAACGGCCTCGCGCACGGCCCCGAGAAGGCCACCACCACCTGCCAGCTGCACATGCGCAGTTTCGCCGACGGCGCGACGATCTACATCGAGCCGTGGCGTGCGGGCCCGCTCCCGGTGGTGAAGGACCTCGTGTGCGACCGGTCGGCGCTGGACCGCATGATTCAGGCCGGCGGGTTCGTGAGCGTGAACACCGGCGGCGCCCCGGACGGAAACTGCCTGCCCATCGCCAAGAAGGACCAGGACCGCGCGATGGACGCGGCCGCGTGCATCGGGTGCGGGGCGTGTGTGGCCGCCTGCCCGAACGCCTCCGCGATGCTGTTCCTGAGTGCGAAGGTGAGCCACCTGGCGCAGATGCCGCAGGGCCAGCCCGAGCGCAAGGAGCGGGTCCGCGCGATGGTGGCCCAGCACGACCGCGAGGGGTTCGGGCACTGCACCAACATCAACGAGTGCGAGGCCGCTTGCCCGAAGGACATCAGCGTGGAGCACATCGCGCAACTGAACCGCGACTTCGTCAACAGTGCGGTGAGCGCGGCGGTGAAGTGAGGCGGCACTCGCTTACCAGCGCACCGCCCCCTTAACCGCCCTGCAACGAGCGGTCCCCGCGTGCCGGTAGCGTTCTCAGCCCTCGATGCGCGGGTGCGCCGCGCGGGACCGGGCGCGGGCGCGGGCGCGGGGAAGTTGTGGCTCGAGTTCGGACCGCTCCCCGCCGCGAACAAAATCACGGTGCCGCTAGCGCCCGTCCGCGACGCGCCCTCGACGGGCGCGTGTTCCGACGCCTCACCTCCCCTTCGGGTCCTCGCGCGGGCGCGCGAGCATCACGATGAAGCGCTCGACCTGTACGCGCTCGGGCAGCGGGTTGCCGCCCTTCAGCCCGAAGTTGATCTCCACAAGCCAGTCGGTGAGTTTCAGGACGCGGGCCGGACCGAGGTGCTTAAGTTGCTTTTCGCAAGCGGCCCGCGCCCTCTCCCACTTGGGCACGTTAGCCGCGTCCATCGCCGACGCCATCGGGAGCTTGTCGAGAACGACGAGCCGCCCCACCAGCGCGAGCTTGCGGAGCTGCGCCGTGAGCGGACCGATGATCGCCAGCGGGTCTTCGCCCTCTGCGAACAGCTCTTGGAGGATGCTCAGCGCCTCACGCGGTTTTCCCGCGCCGATGGCGTTCATGATGGCAAACACGTCGGCACTCCTGCTCCGCCCGACGAACGCCTCCACGTCGTCCGCGGTGATGCTCGCGCGCGAGCCGACCGCGACCGCGAGTTTGCACAACTCCTGGTCGAGTAACCCCATCGACGCCCCGACGCGCTCCACCAGCGCCTCGGCCGCGTCGGATTCCAGCCTCTTCTTGTACGCGGACTGCGCCCACCTCACGCACCACGGGTACAGCTCGTGAATCTTGTAATCGGGCAACGCTTTGCACGCGATTATCGCCGCATCGGGCAGCGCCTTCGCGAGCTTCGTGTTCTCGGGGAACGCCTTCACGTCCAGCACCAGCACGCCGACGGCGCTGGGCTTCGCGACGTAGGCTTCGAGCGCCAGCCGGTTGTCGGTGACGAACTTGTCTGCGGCTTCCACGATGACGACGCGGCACGGCGAAAGGAACGGCAGCGTTTCGAGCTCGTTGCGCGCGGTGGAGAATTCGAGCTTGTCGCCGTGGTAAGCGCCGACCGCGAACGACGGGTCTTCGTCCCCGATGGCGGTGGCGACGATCTTCTCGCGCGACTGCCGCTTGAGGAAGTCCTCGTCGCCTACGAGCGCGTACACCGGCAGGCGCTTCGCGTCCGGCGCCGACAGGAACTTCATCGCGTCCATGTGACTCTCTTCGCGCTACGAACCCGACCTGTATTGTTCCACAAGCCGGCGGGGCGCGCCGATGTCAATCGTGTGAACCTCGCCGGTCCAGTGCTTCGAGTTGGGATTGAGGAACCCGCGCTTGGGGGCGACGAAGGTCGCGGTGTACGTCGCGCGCAGCGTCGGCCCGAGCGGTTCGCCGGTGTCGCAGTCGAGGCCAGACGGAATGTCGATGGCGAGAATCGGGTAGCCCGATGTCGCGAGCCTCTGAAAGGACGTCGCGTACCCCTCGTCCAGCGGGCGGTTCAGCCCCGTTCCGAACAGTGCGTCAACGAGCCAGCCGTCCGGGGGTAAAGCCTCGGACAGCCAGGGCACCACCGGCACGGCCGAGCGCTCAATGATGCGCCGGTTGATCGCAGCACCGCCGGTCGATTGGGTGGTGCCCGGACGCTCGGCCGTCCAGACCGGCCAGCCGGCGTTGTCGAGGTGTCGGGCGATGACGAACCCGTCGCAGCCGTTGTTACCGGGGCCGCACAGGATCACCGTGGGTTTGCGGTCGGGGTTCAGGCGCATCAGGAGCTCGGCGGCGCCGCGGCCGGCGTTCTCCATGAGGACGACGCCCGGCACGCCGAACTCCTCGATGGCCCGGCGGTCGAGCTCGCGCACCTCGCTACGAGACAGGGTGAACATGACGCGCCGCGCCTCGAAATGCGACAACCCTCAGCTCGCTGAGGGTTGATGGGGTCGTCAGCCCGCCCGCCGCAACGGGCGGGCCTGCTGTGCCGCAACGGGCCTCACCCCAGGTTCATCGACAGCAGGAACTCCATGTTCGACTTCGTCTTGCGGGCCTTGTTGAGCAGCATCTCCATCGCTTCCACCGGGTGCATGTCGGCCAGCACGCGGCGCAGGATGCGCACCTTGTCGTACTCCTCGGGGTGCATCAGCAGTTCTTCCTTGCGCGTGCCGCTCTTGACCGCGTCGATCGCGGGGTAGACGCGCTTCTCGACCAGGCGGCGGTCGAGGTGAAGCTCGCTGTTACCGGTGCCCTTGAACTCCTCGAAGATGACCTCGTCCATACGCGAGCCGGTGTCCACCAGCGCGGTCGCGAGGATCGTCAGCGACCCGCCCTCCTCCACGTTACGCGCGGCACCGAAGAAGCGTTTCGGCGTCTGCATCGCGTTGCTGTCGAGACCGCCGGACAGCAGCTTGCCGCCGCCGGGGGCTTCGGTGTTGTGGGCGCGGGCCAGGCGCGTGATCGAGTCGAGGAGGATGATGACGTCCTTCTTCATCTCCACCATGCGCTTCGCCTTTTCGAGCACGATCTCGGACACGTGGATGTGCTCTTCCGGCGGCTCGTCGAAGGTGCTGGCGACCACCTCGGCGTTCGGGCTGTTCACCAGCCGCCGCATCTCGGTCACCTCTTCCGGCCGCTCGTCCACGAGCAGCACGAAGACGTACGACTCGGGGTGGTTCTTGATGATCGCGTTCGCCATCTTCGCGAGGAGGATGGTCTTGCCGGTGCGCGGCGGGGCGACGATGAGGCCCCGCTGCCCCTTCCCGACCGGCGTGATCAGGTCCACGATCCGCATCGAGTACTCTTCGGGCGTGCTCTCCAGCCGCAGCCGCTCGTTCGGGTGCAGCGGCGTCAGGTCCTCGAAACTGGTGACGCCGGTGCCTTCGTCCGGGTGCTTGTTGTTCACAAGCTCGATCTGCATCAGCGCGAAGTTGTCCTGGTTCTCGATCGGGAGGCGGATCGGGCCTTCCACGATGAGACCGGTGCGCAGGCTCATGCGCCGGATCTGCGACGGCGAGACGTAGATGTCTTCCGGGCTGGCGAGGTAGTTGTGCGCCTGGCTGCGAAGGAAGCCGTAGCCGTCGGGCAGCACTTCGAGGGTGCCGGACCCGCGAACCACCTCGCCGCGCTCGATCTGCCGGCGGACGACGCCGACGATGAGCTGCGCGCGGCTCATGCCGGTGTGTTCGCGGATGCCTTCCTTCTCGGCGAGCGCGAAGAGTTCGGGCATGGGCATGCGGTACAGGTCGTCCAGGCGCGAGCCGCTGCCGGGCAGGCGCGGGCGCTCGGGGACTTCGACCCGGGCCCGCTCGACCAGGGGCGGCGCGGGAGGGGCAGCGGGTGCCGGGGCCGGACCGCCGGGACCATCGGTAGGCTTGCGGAAGGGCCGCTTGGCAGCGGCAGCACGGAGAAGTGAGGGGCGCGGCAGTGGCGACCCGTCGACGCCTTTGGCGTCGGGCATAGCAGTTCCTCGGTCAGAAAGGGATAAGTAAACTCGGTGGCGCTGATCGCCTCCGGTCGGACGTGGCCTCCGGGCCACCTCGTGTCGCTCGGGGCCAATCCCCGTGCGCTGGGCAGAAACAGACTCGGGTCAGAGGGTTCGCACAGACTTCCCCACACGGGGCGCAGTTCGTCGCGGTCGCACGCTTCACTTGACGGTTCGCGTTGGTCTCGCGACGATGCTGCTAGAGTGCCAGATAACGTGGGGAGAAGTCAAGACGCGTTGTGAGCCGTCCCAATTTTGGCTCATCGACGCTGGAAAGTGCGGGCTTCCAACTTAATTTCAGTTTACGCCATCCGTGCCCGTCGTCAAGCAGGATTTATAAACCCATGCCCGCAAAAAATCCTGGCTCCCGCAAACCAAATGTGAAAACGCCTCATACCTCGCGAATGCGCCGGGCGGCCCGGGCCGGGCGGCCCGGGCGGGGCAATTCCATCAGTCCAACTTGATCGTGCTCGGCGGCAGGCACAGGCCGTCCTTGCACGCGCTCACCTTCACGCGCACCTCCGGGTTGCCCGCGCCCGCGGGGAACGTGCCCGTAATCTTCACCTCGCCCTCGTACACGAAGAACTTGCCGGCTACTGCGTCTTTCACCTCCTTGCCTTTGGGGTACTCGATCTTCGCATCCACCTTCTTTCCTCCGACGTAAACGCTAACCACCGTCTGCGACTCGGCCAGCGCTTCGGGCCCGACGGGGTTCGCGTACAGGTGCCACGGGGCCGCCACCTTCAGTGTAAGCGCGAACGTCCCCTTCCCCGCACCATCAGGCGCGCTCGCGGCAAACGTGGCCGTCACCACGTCGGCCGACTCCTTCGGCTTCTTGGGCTCGACCTTCTCCTTCGGCTTCGGCTCGTCGCCCCCGCCGGCCGCGTCGAGCAGCTCGTCCAGCGCGCGAAGCATCCCGGGCAGACCGGTGGGCGAGGTCCGCATCGCCAGCGAGAACGCCTTCACCGTGCGGATCGCGCGGTCCCGGTACGACTCGTCTTTGAGCGCGGCGCCGAGGCGGAACAGGTTCCGCGCCATCTGCGAGTTGCCCGACGGCTGCACCCCGTCGTAGCTGTCCTTCGACCGGGCGAACAGCTTCTCCGCGTCGGCCGCTGTGAAGTAGAACCCGCTGTTCACCGGGTCGCCGAAGTGCCTCACCGCGAGATCGGTCAGCTCCTTCGCCGCGGCGAGCCACTTCTTCTCGCCGGTCGCGGCGTGCAGGTTGAGCAGCCCGTGAACGAGGTACGCGTAGTCGTCGAGAAACCCGCTCCCCTTCGGGGCCGGCCCCTCCCCCGGGGCCGCCGCATAAATGCGGAACAGCCGCCCGTCCTTGTCGCGCATCTTCGCGAGGACGAAGTCGGCGGCGGCGGCGGCGGCCTGCGTGTACACTTTGTCCCCGAACACCTGACCGGCCTTCGCGTAGCCGGCGATCATCTGCCCGTTCCACGCGACGATGACCTTGGTGTCCAGGAACGGCCGCTCACGCTTCGCCCGCACGTCGAACAGCTTCTTCTTCAGCGGGTCCAGCCGCGCGAGCAGTTGCTCCTCGGTGAGCTTGTGCTCCTTCGCGATCTCGCCGAGCGTTTTCGGGAGCCGCAGGATGTGGTACTTCTCTTCGAAGTTCGGGGCGGCAACCCCGTACACCGCCTTGAAGAGCGCGAGGTCCGCGTCGGTGCCGAGGACCTTCTTGATCTCGTCTTCCGTCCAGACGTAGAACTCGCCCTCCTTCTCGTTGCTGTCCGCGTCGAGCGCGGAGTAGAAGCCCTTCTCCGGCGAGGTCATCTCTCGCTTGATGAACCCGAGCGTTTCCGCGACGACGCGCTTGTACTCGGGCCGCGGGTCGAGCGCGTACGCCTCGCTGTACAGCTCGACCAACTGTGCGTTGTCGTACAGCATCTTCTCGAAGTGCGGCACGGTCCACGTGCGCTCGGTGCTGTACCGGTGGAACCCGCCGCCGAGGTGGTCGTAAATGCCGCCCTCGAGCATCTTCGCCAGCGTGTTGTCGGTGAGCTTCTTGAGGTTCTCGTTCCCCGGCTTGCGGCTCTGCACCAGCAGGAACCCCCACACCGGCGGGCGCGGAAACTTGGTGCCGCGGAAGTTACGCTCCTTGCTGCCGGTGCCGCCGTGCTCCGGGTCGATGCTGAACCCGTCCACCGCGTCGGTCACCAGGTCGCGTTTGATCGGCACCAGCGCGCTCGCCTTGCTGTTCTCCTCGAGCGCCTTGACGGTCGCCTCCGCGATCCGGTCCGCTTGCTTTTCGAGGTCGGCGCGGTCCTTGTCGAACTCGATCACCTTGTTCAGGACCGTTTTGAACCCGGGGATCGTGCCGTCCCCGATCTTGCGATCCTCCGGCGGGAAGTAGGTGGCGCCGAAGATCGGCTTGCCGCCCGACGTGAGGAACATGTTGAGCGGCCACCCGCCCTGCTCCCCGGTGGTCTGCAGCGCGGTCATGTAGATGTCGTCCACGTCCGGCCGCTCTTCGCGGTCCACCTTGATGCACACGAAGTTCTTGTTCATGAGCTTCGCGATCTCCGCGTTCGAAAACGACTCGCGCTCCATGACGTGGCACCAGTGGCACGAACTGTAGCCGATGGACAGAAAGATGAGCTTCTGCTCTTTCTTCGCCTTCTCGAACGCCTCCTGCCCCCACGGGTACCACTCGACCGGGTTGTGCGCGTGCTGGAGCAGGTAAGGGCTGCTCTCCTTAGCGAGCTTGTTCGGCTTCGCTTTCTCCTTGGGCTTCTCGTCGGCCTTCGGCTGTGATGTGACCTCGGAGTTGCCGACGAGCAGCACGCTCAGGGCGCCGAGCAGAATCACCAGGAGATGCGGTCGCATTTTGGGGTCTCGTCGGTGGGAACGAACAAAGGGAGATGATACGCGCCAACGGGCGACCGCTGTAGCGCGAAGCGCCGCGCTCGGCCCGCACGGGAGGGCGGCGGGCCGACGGGCCGGGCACGTCAGGTGGGCTTCTCGGCGCCCCGAGTCGGAACGGCCCACCCGTCAGGCGAACACCTCGGTGCGCACCTTCCCGTCGCCCGCTACGGGCGCGGGACGGCCCTGCGCGTCGGGGACGGTGGTGCGCGCGTCGATGCCGAGCGCGTGGAACGCGGTGGCGAGAACGTCTTTGGGTGAGACGGGCACGTCTCGCACCTCGCCCCCGAGTTTGTCGGTACTGCCGACGACCTTGCCCCGCGCGGCCCCGCCGCCGGCGAGTGCCACCGAGTACGCCTTGGACCAGTGGTGCCGCCCGGCGCCCTTCGGCTTCGGGTCGATCTTCGGCGTGCGCCCGTGCTCGCTCAGCCACAGCACCAGCGTGTCGTCCAGCATGCCGCGCGATTCCAGGTCGAGCAGGAGCGCGGAGTACGCCCGGTCGAAGCCCGGGAGCAGGTACTCCTTGAGCCGCGGGTAGTGGTTCGCGTGCGTGTCCCAGGCGCAGCCGGAAAACTGCCCGTAGCCGTCCCAGAGCACCGTGACGAACTTGCTGCCGGCTTCGACCAGCCGACGCGCGCACAGGCAGGACTGCCCGAACAGCGTGGCCCCGTACTTCTCGCGCACCGCGAGCGGCTCGCGGCCCACCTCCAGCGCCTCGCGCATCTTGTTCGTGCTCAGCAGCGAGAACGCCATGTCGCGGAACTTGTCGTGCGCGCCGCGCGCCCCGCGCGCACGCGCCGCGTCGAACTGCGACAGCAGCGAGCGGCGCTCGCTCAGGCGCGCCGCCGGCACGTCGTCGGGCAGCTCGCCGGTACTCGAGAGCCGAAAGCGCCCGTCGAGGCCGCACGCCGCGAACGGGTCCATGAATTCCTTCCGCTGCCCCTCGCCGTACTTCGGGGCCAGTTTCTTCCCTTCGCCGTCGAACGACGCCCACACCGGGTCGAACCCTTGACTCAGCTACGCGGCGTACGGCCCGGCGCTCACGATGGGCAGGTCGGTGCGCGCGTTCAGCAGCCACGGCAAGCCGACGTTGCGCGGCACCGCGGGCGCGGAATCGCCGGTGCGCTTCGCTTCCAGGTAATCGACCACCGACCCGATGAACGGCCAGTGCCGCGGGTCGCGCGGCGCGGTCTCCAGAGCGGGCGTATAGGTGGGGATGCCGCTAACGGCGTACGCGACCCCGTGGTCCGGGTACGGGTGTGTGACGGAGCGCACGACCGTCACGCGGTCCATCACGCTCGCGACCTGCGGCAGCAACTCGCAAACGCGCGTGCCGGGCACACTGGTCGCGATGGACTTCAGTTCGCCCTGAACCTCCGCGGGCGCGTCCGGCTTCGGGTCGA
>JBJSXS010000711.1:0-4371 GCA_046086545.1 Gemmata sp. | reverse complement strand
CCTGCCGCAGCCGCAGGAGTTGAGCCACCTTCTCTTCCCACTGCCCGATCCGGGTGTCCAGCACGGCCACCTCCGGGGGCATCACAGCCGCCACCGCCGCCCGAAGCGGCCGGAGTTGGACCTCGACCTCCGCAAGTTCCTCGTCTAGCCGACGGAGGCCGTCCCGGATGGCCTGACGCTCGCGGGCAAGCCGGCCGATCAGGTCCGCCAGTTCGGACTCCTCGCCCTCCAGTTGCTCGACCTCAAACGCGAGCCGCTTGTCCGCCCCGGTGGCCTCGTCCGAGTCCCGTGCGGGAAGGGGTTGGCGGCACACGAAGCAGTGCCCGGCCGGGGCGTTGCCGGGGGCAACCCGCTGGTCGCAGTGCGGACAGCAGGTTACGGTCAGCGGCTTCAGCAGTTCGCCGGCCGTTTCGGCCCGCTTCAGACGGCCCAACTCGGCCCGCACCTGATCCCGGTAGGTTGAAAGCTCCGCGAACCGCTTCTCGACCTCGGCCAGCCGGTCCCGCCCGGCCGCTCGTTCGGCGGCGAGCCGCACCCGGCGTTCCCCGAGCCGGGTGTCGGCAAGCTCCGGGCGGGTGACGGCCTCGGCCTTGAGCAGGGCCGCGAGGGCTGCTTCCCGGTCCCGGCGGAACTGGTCGCTCTCGGCCCGGAGCCGGGCCACCCCACGGTCGATGGCGTCCAGGGTCGGGGCGTTGCTGATGGCCGGGTCGGGCACGATGTCCCTCGCGGCCTGCTGGAGGACTTCCTCAAACTGCTCCTTTCGGGCCTCCAGCGTGAGGAGTGCCCGCTGCTTGTCGATCTCCTGACCGAGTTCGGTCGGGTACAGCCGGTCGGCCACCCCGAGGAACTGGGCGATGCAGGCGTGCTGTTCCTTCTCCGGCTGCTTGTCGGCCAGGTCGGACCAAAACCGCTCCTGGCGGTAGACGTGGCGGAACAGCATCCGCCAACTCAACTGCGGCCACTTGCCCCCGGAGTACGGACTCCCCTTCGGGAACCGCACCACCGGGATGCCCAGCCGGGGCAGGAAGAACTGGGAGAACTCATCCTTCTTCACCGCCTGGCCGTCGAAGATGATCGAGGTCTTCACCCCGGATTCCTTCCACCGCCGCTCGACGGTGGTGTCCTCGCCGCCCACCGCCAGTTGCATGGTCGCGGCGTCGAACTTCTCCGCGATCTCCGTCTTCAACGCCTCCTCGGCGGTGTCGGTGTCGCCCAGCAGGAACGAGATGGTCCTGAGCCACGCCGTCTTGCCGGTGCCCTTGTCCCCGACGATCACGTTCACGCCCGGCTTCAGCGGGAGCGTGTCCGTGTCGCCCGAGGCGGTGGTCCGGCAGACGGACGCGATGCGGATGGTCTTCGCACTCATGGCTCGATCACCTGGCCCAGCGGGAGGCTGGCGACCTCCGCGTCGAAGAGCTTGTACACCAGCTTCTTCAGCCAGTCGCCGGTCTTGCCCTTGAACACGTCCCGGACCTCCCGCATCCGCGAACACAGGTCGCTGTATGACGGCTCCTCGGCCAGCCGCTTCGCCACGCCCTGCCCGGCCTCGGTGAGGATGAAGACGAACGTCTTGTCCTGCCTCTCGACGGCAATCAACTCGCGGCTCTCCAAAAACCCCAGCACTTGGTAGTACCGGGCGTCCCACGGGCCGTAGTGGTGCCGGACCATCGCGGACTCGGCCGGGGCGGTCGGGCCGCTGCCCCCGTGCTGTCCGAGGTGGTCCTTGGCCCGGCGGAAGAAGTCCGGGTAGCGGACGAAGAAGTCCAGCTTGGCGAGCCGGGTGAGGCCCTCGATCTTGAGCCGCCCGGTCGCCTTCACCTTCGTACCGCAGAAGTAGATCAGCAGGAGGAGACGGGCGGCGTGGAACTCGGTGATCTGGTCGGCAGTGAGCCGCCGTCCCGCTGGGTAGTGGTCGAGTGACGCGGTCGGGGTCATGCCGAGGCCCTCACCAGTTCGTGTCGGCAGAGGTTCATCACCTCGTAGAGGTAGCCGAGCATGAAGGAGTCGGGCGGTTTCAGGTCGCCAGGCAATGAGTCGCGGAAGTCGAGCAACATCTGCTGGCAGCGGTCGAGGAACTGAGGCCCGTCGTCCGAGAACTGGCCGGCGTCAAGCTGTGTCCTGAGCCGGTGGAGGCGGGCGAACGCCTGATCCTCGACCTCCTCCCTGCTTTCCAGGCTGAGGTACTTCTGGGTCCGAATCTCATGCAGATACCGACGCCGCTGCTCCTTCGCGGCCTCCACGGAGCAGGAGGGAATCCGAGCGGCATTAAGCTTCCGTTCCAAGGTCGCACTGGTCCCGGCGGGCTTCGGGTGCAAGATGTCGTTCGCCCTGTCCTTGAGCCAGGCCAGCAGTTCGGCCTTCTTTTGCCGCTTGGCGTCCTTCTGGGTCCGCCCGCACGCGAGCGAGGCGTCCTGCACCCGAAGGAACAACCGCTCGTAAAGCCGCTCACGCTGCTCGGAGTCGAGGATCACGCCGATCGCCTCAAGAACCCGCTGAAGCTTGAGCAGGTTCTCGTTCCGCACGTCCTGGGTCGTCGCCTTCACCTCCCAGGCAGTCATCTCGGCCCAGAAAGCCAACCCGTTTCCGTTCGGGGAGGTGCAGGCACCGAGCTTCACCTCGATGGTCTTCCCGCACGCCGTGATCCCGGTCGCGTTCGCCGTTCGGGCTTCTGTGCCGAAGTCGGCCGTGAGGGGCGACAGCGTGTCGTCGGGCTTCCACCGGGTCACCAGGCGAAACCGGCACTTCTCGTCGGCACGGTCGTGGGCCAGCGACTTCTTGGCGATCTCCAGTTCACCCAGTTTGGGCACCGTCCACGTCTGCTTGAGGTCGTTGCCCTTCACTTGGACGAACTCAAAGCACTCTGCGGTCCCGTCGAGCCAGACCTGAACGATGTCGTCCTCGGCCTCACACCAGACCTCGACCGGCCCGCCGCCGAGGAGCATGTCGAGGCACTTGCCGGCCGCGACGTGGTCCTGAAAGTCGAACCCGTCGCGGGCGACCCGCCCGCCCTGCTCGATGGGGTCGAGGTCGCGGAACGACACCTGCTTCGTCGCGGTTGATTTGGCGGCTTTGCCGGGTGCCTTCGCCATCCGTCACTACCTCGGCTTCCGCCGCCCCCCGGCCCCGGCGAGCATGTCAGCCTGGGCGAGGAGCAGGTCCAGGGTTTTGTCATCCATCGCGGCCAGTCGGCGGAACGCCTCGGGCCTTGCCAATACTCTTTCTCTGATGCGTTCCGGTATGCGGTGGGCCAGGAGCATGAGTTCGTCCGCGTCGGCGTCGAGGGCCTCGGCCAGCTTCAGGATCAGTTCCTCGCCGGGACCGTCCCCGAAGTCGAGCCTGCTGTTCTCGACTTTCGACAAATATGTGAAATGAACCCCGACCTTCGCCGCGAGGCTGCGGAGGTCGAGTTCTTTCGCCTTCCGAGCGGCTCGTATCCTGTCCCCGAACGTCATCCAGCAACCCCTTGCTGCGGGCACCGGCCAAGAGTAGTCTTGTTGCAGCCGGGAGTCAACAGGCGGGCCGCACGAACTGACAGTCACGCACCGCTACTGACATGGCGGACGCACGGTCTGTCGGTCAGTGTTGTTGAGTTTGAGTTGGCCCGCTGGGGCAAGGTGAGTCATGCAGACCGAGACGCGGTTGCCAGAAGTCGGCCAGGCCGTCCGCGTGAGGAACCGCCTCGCCACCGTCCGGGCCGTCGATCCCTACGAGAGCCGCAACGACGGCCGGTTGCACTTGGTCGAGGTCGAGTACCTCGATGACTGCCAGTTCCCCGCCGCCGACCAACTCCTCTGGGAGGCCGAGGCGACCGCCGGTGTCCTCGGGGCGACCTCCCTCCCGGCGGTGGACGCCCACCGGCCCGACAGCCCGGCCACCCTCCGGGCGTTCGTCAACGCCCACCGCTGGACCCGGCTGAACCGCCTCCGGGCCACCGACGCCATCGAGGACGAGCCGCTCCTGGGCGTCTGGAACTCGGCGGTGCAGGTTCACCCATACCAGATCGAGCCGGTCCTACGGGCGTTGCAGATGCCCCGCGTCAGCCTGCTCCTCGCGGACGGGGTCGGCCTCGGGAAGACCATCCAGGCCGGGCTGGTCCTTGAGGAACTCCTGCTCCGGCGGCGTATCCGCCGCGTGCTGGTCGTCTGCCCGGCCATGCTGTCCCGCCAGTGGCAGTATGAGCTACGCCGGAAGTTCAGCCTCGACTTTCAGGTGATCGACGCCGACAGCACGTTCCAGCTTCGCCGGCGGATGGGCATCGACACCAACCCGTGGAAGGCGTTCCCACGGGTCATCACCTCGATGGACTACCTCCGTCAGCCCGACGTGCTGCAACAGTTCTTGCAGGCGTCGGGGGCCGGCCCCGACGCCGAG
>JBJSXS010000710.1:0-4583 GCA_046086545.1 Gemmata sp. | reverse complement strand
ACGTCGTCGAGCGCGTCGCCAAGCACCTCGCGAGCGCGAGGAAACTCCAGCACCTCGCGCCCGACTCGCCGCTCGCGAAGTCACACGGCACCAAGTACCCGATCCTCCAAGGGCCGATGACCCGCGTCAGCGACACGGCCGCGTTCGCGAACAGCGTCGCGGACGGCGGGGCGCTGCCGTTCCTCGCGCTCGCACTTTTGCGCAAGGCCGAAACGGACAAGCTCCTCGCCGAGGCGAAGGCGAAGCTCGGCAAGAAGCCGTGGGGCGTCGGCATCCTCGGGTTCGTGCCCAACGAGATCCGCAGCGAGCAACTCGAAGCGATTCGCACGCACAGGCCCCCGTTCGCGATCATCGCCGGCGGCCGCCCCGATCAGGCGAAGGAGTTGGAATCGCAGGGCATCCCGACGTACCTGCACGTGCCGTCGCCGGGCCTGCTGAAGATGTTCCTGAAAGACGGCGCGCGGCGGTTCATCTTCGAGGGCCAGGAGTGCGGCGGGCACATCGGCCCGCGGACCAGCTTCGCGCTGTGGGAGGCGATGGTCGAAGTTCTACTGGATAGCACCGGCGCGAGGCCCGCGGACGACCTGCACGTGGTGTTCGCCGGCGGCATCCACGACGCGCTGTCCGCGGGCATGGTGGCCGCGCTGAGCGCACCGCTCGCCGAGAAGGGCGTGAAGGTCGGGGTGCTGCTCGGCACCGCGTACCTCTTCACGCGGGAAGCAGTGGCCGGCGGCGCGATCACCGAGCGCTTCCAACAGGAGGCCCTCGGGTGCGGCGACACGGTGCTGCTCGAAACCGGCCCCGGGCACGCGATCCGCTGCATCCCCACGCCCTATGCCGATGTCTTCGAGGCCGAGAAGCGCAAGCTGAAGGCCGAGGGCAAGTCGCCGCTCGAAGTGGGCATCGCGCTCGAAAGAATGAACCTCGGGCGCCTGCGCGTCGCCAGCAAGGGCGTCGATCGCCCCTCTTCTGTGAGCCGCGAGCCGAAGGCGACCGGGACCGCCAACGGCGACGGCCTCGTGCACGTCGCCGCCGCCGACCAGTACGCGCGCGGCATGTACATGATCGGCCAGGTCGCCGGCCTGCGCGACGCGGTCACGACCATCGCCGAGTTGCACGCGAACGTGACCGACAGCCTCGTGCTGCCCGAGGGCGCGCTCAGGACGTTGCACATCGAACCGGACGCGCCGCCGCCGTGTGACATCGCCATCATCGGGCTGTCGTGCTTCTACCCGAACGCGACCTCGCTGTGGGGCTACTGGGAGAACATCCTCGCGAAGACCAACGCGGTGATCGAGATCCCGCCGTCCCACTGGGACTGGCGCCCGTACTACGACCCCGACCCCCGCGCCAAAGACAAGATGGTGTCCAAGTGGGGCGGGTTCATGTCGGACATCGTGTTCGACCCCCTCAAGTACGGCATCACGCCCAAGTCGATCCCGAACATCGAGCCGCTCCAGCTGCTGCTGCTCGAGGCGGTGAACCAGGCGCTGGGCGACGCGGGCTACCTGGACCGGCCGTTCGCCCGCGAGCGGACGTGTGCGATCCTGGGCGTGGGCGGCGGCGGGATGCCGCTGTCGGTGGCCTACGGGTTCCGCGCCTGCATGCCGCTGCTCGACTCGATCCCGGGCGTGCCGGTGAAGTCGTCGCAGATCGTCGATCTCGGCGAGGGGATGCTGCCCGAGTGGACCGAGGACTCGTTCCCCGGCATCCTGCTGAACGTCGCGGCCGGGCGCGTCGCGAACCGGTTCAACCTGGGCGGCCCGAACATGGCGATCGACGCCGCGTGCGGGTCGTCGCTGGCGGCCCTCTACGCGGGCGTGCGCGAACTGCAGGACGGCACCTCGGACGTCTCCATCGTGATGGGCGGCGACGCGGTGCAGACCCCGTACGCCTACGTCGCGTTCTCGAAGACGCACGCCCTCAGCCCGAAGGGGCGCTGCCGCCCCTTCGACGCGGACGCCGACGGGATCGCGCTCGCGGAGGGCGTCGGCGTCGCGGTCCTGAAGCGGCTCGCCGATGCCGAGCGCGACGGCGACCGCGTCTACGCGGTCATCAAGGGCGTGGGCGCGTCGAGCGACGGGCGCGACAAGGGGCTGACCGCGCCCCGCGCGGAGGGCCAGCTGCGCGCGCTGCACCGGGCGTACGCGCAAGCCCGCGTGAACCCGGCGAACGTCGCGCTGGTGGAGGCGCACGGCACCGGCACCGTGGTCGGGGACCAGACCGAGGCGCGGGCCATCGGGCAACTGTTCCGCGACGCGGGCGCGCCCGCCCAGTCGTGCGCGATCGGGTCCGTCAAGTCGATGATCGGGCACAGCAAGTGCGCCGCCGGCCTCGCCGGGCTCATCAAGGCCGCGTTCGCCCTGCACCACAAGATGCTGCCGCCGACGCTGGTCGAGAAGCCCAACCCGAAGGCGAACCTCGACGGCGGCCCGCTGTACCTGAACACCGAGGCGAAGCCGTGGGTTCACGGGGCCGAACACCCGCGGACCGCCGGCGTGAGCGCGTTCGGGTTCGGCGGCACCAACTTCCACACGGTCCTCGAGGAGTACACCGGCGACTACCTGAACCGCCCCGAGAGCGGGCTGCACAAGTGGCCGGCGGAACTGTTCGTGTGGCGCCGCGCCGACACGGCCGCGCTCGCCGCGAGCGTGACGCAGGTGCGCGACGCACTCGCCGCGGGCGCGCGCCCGGCCCCGGCCGACCTCGCCGCGAGCGTGTGGCAGGCGAGCCGCGACCGTCAGGGGCCGGGCGCCCCGACCCTCGCCGTCGTTGCGACCTCGCTCGACGACCTGAAGGACAAGCTCACCGCGGCACTTGAAGCCGTCGCGAAGGGCGACGCGCACAGCGACCCCAGAGGCGTGTACTGGGCCGCGAAGCCGGCTGCCGGCGCGAAGGTCGCGTTCCTGTTCCCGGGGCAGGGGTCGCAGTACCCCGACATGCTCGCGCAGGTGGCGATGGCGTTCTCCGAGGTGCGCGAGGTGCTCGACCGCGCCGAGGCGACGCTGGCCCCCGACCTCGACAAGCCCCTCGGCAAGCTGATCTACCCGCCCTCGCCGTTCACGCCCGAACAGGAGGCCGCGAACCGCGACGCGCTCCGCCGCACCGAGGTGGCGCAGGCGAGCATCGGGGCCACCAGCCTGGGCATGTACCGGCTGCTCTCCGCGCTGGGCGTCGAGGCCGACTGCTTCGCCGGGCACAGCTACGGCGAGTACGCGGCGCTCGCGGCCGCCGGCGCGCTGTCCGAACACGACCTGAGCAAGCTCTCGTTCAAGCGCGGAACGGCCATCCGCGAGGCCGCGGCAGCCGCGCCCGGCGGGATGATCGCCGCCGACGGCAGCGCGGACGCCATCGCGCCGCTGCTGAAGGGCATCGCGGACGTGTGGATCGCGAACCACAACTCGCCCACCCAGACCGTGATCGCCGGCACCGACGACGGCGTGAAGGCCGCCGCGGACAAGCTCCAGGCCGGCGGCATCCGGTCCCAGCGGATCGCGGTCGCGTGCGGCTTCCACTCGCCGCTCATCGCCGGGGCGAAGCCGGCCCTGGCCGCCGCGCTCGCCGGGGCGACGTTCGGCGCCCCGCGGAAGCCGGTGTTCTCGAACACCAGCGCCGGGCCGCACCCGGCCGACGGCGCGGCGATCGCGGGGCAACTCGCCGAGCACCTGGTGTCGCCGGTGCGGTTCGCGGACGAAGTGCTCGCGATGTACGAACACGGCGCGCGGGTCTTCATCGAAGTCGGGCCGAACGCGGTCCTCACCGGGCTGACCGCACAGACGCTTGCCGGGAAGCAGCACCTGGCGCTGGCGACCGACACCAAGTCGCGCCCGGGCCTCGTGCAGCTCGCGCACGCGCTCGCCCAGCTGCTCGCCGCGGGCGTCCCGGCGCGCCTGGACCGGCTCTTCGCCGGCCGCGGGGTGCAATCGTTCGAGCTAGCCAAGTTGAGCGCGGACACCGGCAAGCCGAAGCACCCGGCGACCGCGTGGGTGGTCAACGGGATCCGCAGCCGGCCGCTCAACGGCCCCGAGCCGCGCCTGCTCGGCCAGGCGCTGCCCGCCGGCGCGCAACCGAAGGCGCTCCCGCCGGCCCCCGCACCACAGGAGAAGGAGCCGGTGAGCACGCCCGCGGGCCCGCCGCGGCCGCTGCTCAACGGCGCGACGGCGCAGGACGCCAGGACCGCCCCGCCCCCGGCCATCACCCCGCCCTCAAGAGCGATGATGCACACCACCGATACACCCGCTCTGCCGGTCCCCTCCGCCAACGGCCACGCGCCGCACGCGAGCCAGCCCGCGCCCGACGGCGCGGCGGCCGTGATGCTGCGGTTCCAGGAGGTGATGGCCAAGTTCCTCGACACGCAGAAGAGCGTGATGCTCGGGTTCCTCGGCGCGCCGCAACCGCCCGCGCCGTCGAGCAACGGCAACGGGTACGCCGCGCTGCCGCACGCGAACGGGCACGCGGTCACGAACGGGCGCCCGCCGGCCGCGGCGCTCCCGGTGCCCGTGCCGACGAACCGCATCGCGCCGGTCGTCGCGCGCCCGCCCGCGCCGGCCCCGGTAGCGCCCGCCGCGAAGGACAACCCGGAG
>JBJSXS010000709.1:0-2052 GCA_046086545.1 Gemmata sp. | reverse complement strand
GCGAGTGCGCGGCCGCCGCGACCGGGTACGCCGCGTCCGCCATCGGGTGTGATGCGGAAGCCGGGCTCGAGAGCGAACTTTCCCCCGCGGACACGCCCGACGGGCGCCCCGGCGTCGCCCTGCTCTTCTTCGCGTTCAGCCGCGACGCGCTGCAGAAGGCGCTGGTGAACCGCGTCGCGCAGTGCGTGCTGACGTGCCCCACGACCGCGTGCTACAACGGGCTGCCGGTAGACCCGGCGCGCGCGATCCGCGTCGGCGGCAACCTGCGGTTCTTCGGCGACGGCTGGCAGATCAGCAAACTGCTGGACGGCAAGCGGTACTGGCGCGTGCCGGTGATGGACGGCGAGTTCCTGTGCGAGGACGCGTTCGGCACCGCGAAGGGCGTGGCCGGCGGTAACATCCTGATCCTCTCCGAGACGCAGAGCGCCGGGCTGCGAGCGGCCGAGGACGCGGCGACCGCGGCGCGTGCCGTTCCGGGGGTGATCCTCCCCTTCCCCGGCGGCGTGGTGCGCTCGGGCAGCAAGGTCGGCAGCAAGTACAGGGCGCTGCGCGCGAGCACGAACGGCGCGTACTGCCCGACGCTCCGGGGCGCGGTGCCGTCCGACCTGCCCGACGGCGTGAACTGCGTGTACGAGCTGGTAATTGACGGCCTCGATCTGGCCGCGGTCGAGCGCGCGACCCGGGACGCGGCGCTGGCCGCCACGCGCGTCGCGGGGGTGCGGCAGATCACGGCCGGGAACTACGGCGGCAAGCTCGGGCCGTTCCACATCCGCCTCCGCGCGCTGCTGGAGGGCCGCGCGTGACGCTCAAGCTGACCCTCCGCGTCCCGAACACGGTCCCGCTCGAGCTGGACGGCATCACGCCGCTGCGGGTGGCCGGAATGTCCCCGCTGGAGGTCGCGAAACTTCCGATCCGACACGGCAACCGCGCGGAACCGCTGGGCGAGTTTTTCGAGGTGGCGCCGAACCCGCACCCGCCCGCCGACCTCAATTTTGCGGGCGACACGCGCAACGTGAAACTGATCGGCGCGCGGATGACGGGCGGCAGCATCCGCTGCGATGGCCCGGTCGGGATGCACGCCGGCGCCCAGATGAGTGGCGGCTCGCTGACGCTCGCATCCGGGGCAGGCGACTGGCTCGGTGCCGAAATGAAGGGCGGGGAGATCGAGGTGCGCGGCACCGCGGGCGATCAAGTGGGGGCCGCGTACCGCGGGTCGCGCAGGGGGATGACGGGCGGCACGATCCTGGTTCGCGGAAGCGCGGGACACGAACTCGGACTGCTGCTGCGCGGCGGGTTGGTTGTGGTCGAAGGGAGCTGCGGCGAGTTCGCGGGCGCGTCAATGATCGCGGGCACGCTGGCGTTGTTCGGACCGATCGGTGCCCGGTGCGGCGCGGGAATGAAGCGCGGCACGATCCTGGCCGCACGCGAACCCACTCTACCGGCGTCCTTCAGGTTCGCGTGCGAATACCGGCCGTCGTTCCTGTCGCTGTACCTCGCTCACCTCCGCGCGCGGGGCGTTAAAGCTCCGCCGGCCCTCGCGGGTCTAGTCCGGTGTTACCGCGGAGATCGACTCGCCGGGGGCCGGGGCGAAGTGCTGTACGGTCCCGGCACCTGAACCGCTCACCGGGTTGGCACCATGGTGCCGCCACTTTGCGACCCAACATCGGACGGACACCAGGCGTGGAAAGCGTGTTCGGCTCCCCTTGTCGCCACCGTAGTAGCGGTCTATATTTGATGGAGTTATTTGATCCCCGATAGCTCAACGGTAGAGCGAGCGGCTGTTAACCGCTAGGTTCTTGGTTCGAATCCAAGTCGGGGAGCTTTTTGTTTTCGCCTGTAATCCTGTCCACCACGGGGTTAACGCGAGCCAGCCGAGAGTGACCCTCTCGGCTTTTTCGTTTCCCGCCTTTCTTTGCAGGGTTTGCCACATTCGCACCGTCTTCCGAGAGTCTCGGCTCCGAACCCGTCCCTTCCGGGGTGCGGAAGTGACCTGCCCCCATTTCGTGTACCAGGCGGTGTGAGAGTCGGTTTAACCGCCACCCTCGTGTCCTC
>JBJSXS010000708.1:0-9751 GCA_046086545.1 Gemmata sp. | reverse complement strand
GCGACCATCGGCATCGCGAGCGGCACGGCCCCGTTCAGCGGCACCTACCGCATCGAAGTCGGCACCGGGAACCTGCTCTCCGCGTTCGACGGCGCCAGCACACAGGGCACCTGGACGCTCAAGGTGAGCGACAAATCGACGCGAGACACCGGCTCGCTGACCGCGTGGTCGCTGGTCGTGAACGGCACCATCGGGAGCGGGGCCGGACTGTCGTACGCCCAGGGGTTCCTCGACGAACCGACCTTCGCGCACGAGTCGGGCGGGGCGTTCGCGGACCACCACTTCGACGCGGCGCCGCTCGTGGTGACGACGAGCGAACCGGCCCGCCCGACCGGGTCGGCGCCGTTCGCCGTGCTCGGCGCCGACCGGCCGGCCCTGTGGCTGTCCTCGCGGGGCGAGGGGCGGGCGTTCGTGACGCAGTCCGAGGAGGGCCGCAGTTACGCCGCCGCCCGCCGCGCGTCCGGGTCCGAGTCCGGGGACCACGGCGGCTTCGACTTCGATCGCGAGCGACGCGGTACGGCGGTGGCTGAACTGTACTTCCCGCCGGAGGCGTCCGACTCCGACACGGGCGACTTCTCTGGCGGCGCGCTCGACGCGGAGTAGTAGCCCACGCGCCGCACGCACCCGAGACGCGCGCAACTTTTGCGCGCGTCTCGGTTTTAGGGGTTTCCCCAATCACCTCTCCCGCGCGCCGGCGCTACTCGGCTTGACGCCCGGCCTACGGTACTGTGTGCTGGGTGCGTAACGCACCTCAGGGAGACACGCGCGATGGGCATGGAAAACTACACCCCGCACCAGCAGAAGATCATCAAGCGGTACTACGACAACATGGATCAGGTCGCGTGGCAGCGCCTGTCCGAACTCGTTGCCGACCTGTACCTGTCCGAAGGGAAGAAGCGCGACAAGCTGTGGGCCTCGGCCGCGAGCTTCATGCAGAAGCTCAAGATCCCGCAGGCCAGGATCGACGCCATCGTGCAGAAGAAGGACACCGAGGCGCTCGCCAAAGTGGTCAAGGAGCTGATGGGAAAAGAGTGACCGGGCCGGCGCTACTGCCACCCGCACCGCTTGAACACCCGCCCGGCGGCGAACAGCCACGCGGCCGCCAGTGCGAGCGCCGCGGCCAGGTGCCGCCAGTGGGCCGTTTCCACGGTGCCGCTCAGCGCCGCGTGCAGGATGCGCGGGCCGTGGAACTCGACCGCCAGGTGCGACAGGTACGGGATGCCGTTGATCGAGCAGATGAGCAGCAGCATCGACACCGACAGCAGGTAGCACATCCCGCCCAGGAACGCGGCCCGCTGCGTCCGGGCCCCGGCCGCGATCGTCATCCCGATGCCCAGGAACCCGCCGCCGACCGCCAGCAGCGCGAGCCAGAAGAACAGGCTCGACAGCACGGCCGGCTTGTACACCGCCGCCAGCGTGGCGGCTAACCCCAGCCCGAACGCGGGGTAGAACAGGAACTTCGCCATCAGCAGTTCCGCGGGCGACGCGGGCGTCAGCGCCTGCGCCAGCAGCACCCCGCGCTCGCGCTCCTCGCAGTTGAGGGTGGGCAGCAGGTACACGCACGCGAAGTACAGCGCGAACACCACCATCCCGGTGGCGACCGCGGCGCGGAAGTCGAGCACCTTCCCGCCCAGCCCGCGGCGGTCCACGAGCAGGTCCGGCACGAGGGCCGGGCCGTCGGCGCGCGCCCCGCGCCCGGCCTCCACGCGGTCCTGGAAGTGCTTGTGCGACTCCAGCACCAGCCAGGTGCTGTCCGCGTCGAAGGTCGGTTCGGGGGGGAGGGCCGCGGCGGGGTCCCGCCTGGCGGCCTCGGCCGCGAACGCGCGCCGGCTCTCCTTCCACAGCCACTGCTCGTAGGGGGCCAGCGCGTTCGACTCGCCGTCGGGGTGCCACACGTACACCTGCACCACCGAACGCTTGCCCGGGTCGTGCCGGGCGCTCAGCTGGATCGACCCGGTGCCCGGCGGCGAGGACAGCAGCGTCCCGATCTCGCTCGGCTTGATCTCGCGGAACACCACCTGCGCCTTCAGCTCGGGGGGCACGTTCGACTGCAGGTGTTTGACGAGCGGCGTGGCCCGGTCGAAGTCGATGAAGCAGTGGTGCACGCCGCCCACCAGGCCGGTGCCGGCGGCGGCGGTTTCGCGCGGCGCGAACACGCTCAGCAGCACCGCGGCCGCCACCAGCAGGAGCGCCAGCGCGATCCCGCCGCGGTTCGCCAGGTGCCGCGCGAGCTCTTTCTGGATCAGGGCCTTCAGGATGTACCAGCGCATCGTTCGGTGTCCGCAGGGGCAGTTGTCGGTGCGGCTCGGGCGTTCGGCACGCGCGCGTCGCGCGGCCCGCCACGAGCACCGCGCCCGGCTCGCACGCCCGGGGGCCGGCGGCGCCAGGACCGCGGGCTGCTGCCGCGCCACGCGGGCAACTGACGACTACTCGAACGCCAGCCCCGTGAGCTTCAGGAACGTCGCGTGGAAGTCGAACTCGCGGGTCCGCACGCTCACCGCGCGGCCGGCGGTCACCAGCCCCGCGAGGGCGGCGCGGCCGCCCGCGGTGTCCATGTCGAACACCAGGCGCTCGCCGTCGTCGCGGATCACGTCCACCTTGCGCTCGGTGTGCCGCTGTTTCAGCGCCAGGGGCGAATCGAGCGCCACCAGCTTGCCGCGGGCCATGATCCCCACGCGGTCGCAGATCTTCTCCACCTCGTCCATGTCGTGCGTGGTCAGGACGATCGTCGCGCCGGCCCGCACGCGCTCGCGCAGGATGCGGTGAACGACCTCGGCCGAGTGGATGTCGAGGTTCGCGGTCGGCTCGTCCAGGTACAGCACCTGCGGCTCGTGCAGCAGCGCGCGGGCCAGCAGCAGCTTCTTGCGCATCCCGAGCGAGTACCCGCGGACCGCGAGGTCGGCGGCCTCGTCCAGTTCGACCATCTTCAGCACCTCCGCCACGCGCAGCTTGGGCACGCCGTAGAGCTGGCCGAAGAACTCCAGGTTGCGGCGCCCGGTGAACTCCTCGAAGTGGTTCTCGCGGTCCGGGACGTACCCGAACGTGGGCTTGATGCGGGCCCACTCGCGCACCACGTCCAGGCCGCCGATGCTGACGCTGCCGCCGCTGGGCCGGCGCTGGCCGATGAGGACCCGGATGGTGGTGGATTTGCCGGCCCCGTTCGGCCCCAGAAGGCCGAACAGCTCCCCCCGGCGGATGTCGAGGTCGAGCCCGTCCACCGCGGCGAACGCGCCGTACAGCACGCGCAGCCCGGCGATGCGGATCATTGCTTCGGGTGGGGACAAAGGCACCTCGCCACAAGCGCACGAAGCTCGACACAGAGGGCCACAGGGAGATGTAGGACCGGACGTCCGTTCCGTCCTGTTCGTGGCCCGTTGTGCGGCCGGTGTGGGGGAGCCGCCGCTCACTCGCCCGGGGCGGAGCTGGCGCCGCGCGCGGTGACGAAGTACTTCGCCTCCGGGTGGTGCATCACGATGGCGGTCGTGGACTGCTCCGGTTCGAGCTGGAACTGTTCGCTCAGCGTGATGCCCACCCGCGTCGGGTCGATGAGGGCGAACAGCTGCTTCTGGTCTTCGAGGCGCGGGCACGCGGGGTAGCCGAACGAGTACCGGCACCCGCGGTAGTGGCCCTTGAACAGCTTCTGAATCTGGGGCGAGTCGTCGCCGGCGATGCCCCACTCGCGCCGCAGCTGCTGGTGGAAGTGTTCCGCCAGCGCCTCGGCCGCCTCGACCCCGAGGCCGTGCAGGAACAGGTAGTCCTGGAACCGGCCGGCCTCGCGCCACTCGTTCGCCACGCGGGTCACCTCGCGGCCCATCGTCACCGCCATGAACCCGACGTGATCGACCGCCTTGCCGGCTTGCAGCGGCTCCACGTAGTCCGCGAGGCACAGGAACTCGCCGAACTCCTGCCGCGGGAACTCGAACCCGGCGCGCGGCGTCTTGTGGTCCGCCTCGTAGATGGTGAGCTTCGTCCCGTCGCTCGCCGCGGGGAAGAACCCGTAGGTCACGCCGGGGCGCAGGATGGTCTCGGCGAGGCACCGCGCCTTCAGACGCGCCAGCGCGGGCTTCGCAACCTCCTCGATCTGCTTCGCGTACACCGCGGGATCGACCCCGCCCTTGCGGAACCCCCACTGCGTGCTGAAGAGCGTCAGCTCGTTGACGTAGGTGAACACCTCGGCCATGTCGAAGTCGGTGCGGAACCGCGACCCGAGGAACGGCGGCGCGGGCAGGTCCGGTGCCTTCGGCAGCGCCGGCGAGCGCGAAGGGAGGTCGGCGCGTTGAGGCGCGGTCCGAGGGCGCGAAGCGGCTGCACTCGCGGCCGCGCTCCCCTGCGGGTCGCGGCCGAACGAGCGCGCCGATTGGGCCACGTTCTTCAGCGCGACGCTGCCGACGCGCTCGATCTTCTTCTTCGCCGCGAGTTCGTCCATCACCCGCAGGCCCTCGAACGCGTCCTCGCCGTAGTACACCTTCCCCTGGTAGATGGCCTGCAGGTCTTGCTCGACGTACCGGCGGTTGAGCGCGGCCCCGCCCAGGATCACCGGCGGGTTCAGGCCGCGCTCGTTCAGGGTGATCAGGTCTTCCTTCATGATGACCGTGGACTTGACCAGCAGCCCGCTCATGCCGATGGCGTCGGCGCCGGTCTTCTTCAGCTCGGAGATCATGCTGTCGATCGGCTGCTTGATGCCCAGGTTGTAGACCTTGTAGCCGTTGTTCGTGAGGATGATGTCCACGAGGTTCTTGCCGATGTCGTGAACGTCGCCCTTCACGGTCGCCAGCACTATCTTCCCCTTCTCGGCGCCCTCCGCCTTCTCCATGAACTGTTCGAGGTGCCCGACGGCGGTCTTCATCACCTCCGCGCTCTGCAGCACGAACGGCAGCTGCATCTGCCCGCTGCCGAACAGGTCGCCCACGACCCTCATCCCGTCGAGCAGGAGCTTGTTGATGATGTCGATGGGCGAGTGCTTTTCGCGCGCGAGGTCCAGGTCCGCGAGGAGCGACTCGCGGCGCCCCTGGATGATGGCCTGCCGCAGTCGCTCCTCGACGGTCTCGCCCAGCGGCTGCGCCCTCTTGCTCTCCCCCTTCTTGTCCGCGTAGTGCGCGATGAGCTCCTGCAGCGGGTCGCCCCTGTCGTACTCGGCGAACAGCAGCCGGCGGCACAGCTCGCGGCCCTTCTCGTCGATGCTCGCCAGCGGCATGATCTTGGCCGCGTGGAGGATGGCAGAGTCCAGCCCGTACTCCAGCGCGTGGTGCAGGTACATGCTGTTGAGCACCTGCCGCGTGTACGGCGAGAGCCCGAACGAGCAGTTGCTCAGCCCGACGTGCGTGAGCGCGCCGGGGAGGTTCTGCTTGATGAGCCTGATGGCCTCGAACGTCTCGACGGCGCTGCGCCGGGTCTGCTCCATCCCCGTGGAGACCGGGAACACGAGCGGGTCGAACATGAGGTCCGACGCCGGGACGCCGTACTCGCCCACGACGATGTCGTAAATCCGCCTGGCCACCTCGAACTTCCACTGCGCGGTGTCGGCCTGCCCCTTCTCATCGATGGTCAGCGCGACGAGGCCGGCGCCGTACTTCTTCGCCAGCTTCGTTTTGGGGTCGAGCGTCTTGCGCCCGTCCTCGAGGTTGATGCTGTTGATAATCGCCTTGCCGGAGCACAGCTTGAGGCCCGCCTCTATGACCGCGGTCTCGGTGCTGTCGAGCATGATGGGTTTGGTCAGCACCGCGTTGTAGCGCTTGATGACCTCCTTGATGTCGCGCACCCCGTCGCGCCCGACGTAGTCTACGCACACGTCGAGCACGTGAACGCCCTCGCGCTCCTGCTCCTTCGCCATCTCGACCAGGCCGTGCCAGTCGTCCTTCTCGAGCAGCACCTTGAACTTCTTGGACCCGTTGGTGTTGGTCCGCTCGCCGACCAGCAAGGGCCGCTGGTCCACCAGCAGGTCCTGCGAGCTCTGGAGGCTGGACACCGCGGGCAGGTACACGGGGGTGCGATTCGCGGGCCTCCTGCCGTGCAGCCGGTCGCACACGGCCTTCAGGTGCGCGTGCGTGGTGCCACAGCACCCGCCGATGATGTTGGCCCCGTGCTCGGTGACGAACCGCTCGTGCCACTTGGCCAGCCCCTCGGGCGCGAGCGGGAAGTGCGTCTCGTCGCCGCGGGTCTCGGGCATCCCGGCGTTGGGCAGCACGCTCAGCAGCTTGCGGCTGTGGCGGCTCAGGTGCCGCACGTCCTCGTCCATCCAGTCCGGGCCCACCCCGCAGTTCATCCCGAGCACGTCGATCTCGTCGATCGGGTCGAGCGTCACCAGCCCGGTGGCGATGTCGGTGCCGGGCAGCATCTTCTTGTTCTGGTCGATGATGGTGAGTTGCACCATGAGGGGCAGCCGCACGCCTGCGCGCTTCATCTCCTCGATCGCGGCGATGGCGACGCACTTGGCTTCGAGAATGTCGAAGCACGTCTCCACGAGGATCGCGTCCACCCGCTCCTCGATCATCGCCCGCAGCTGCGCGCGGTAGGCGTCGGCCAGTGTGTCGAAATCGACGTAGATGGCCGGGTCGGTGAGCGACGGCATCTTCGTGCCCGGCCCGACGCTGCCGATCACGAACCGCGGCCGGTCCGGCGTGCGGAACTCCGCGGCCACCTGCTTCGCGATACGGATGTTGAGCCGGTTGATCTCGTCGAGCTTGTCGGCCATGCCGAACTCGCCGAGGCCGATGGCGTTCGCGTTGAACGTGTTCGTCTCGACCCCGTCGCACCCGGCCGCGAAGAACCCGCGGTGGATCTCCGCGATCCAGTCCGGGTGCGTGTAGACGAGCGCGTCCGACAGGTTCATCAGCGACTTGCCGGTTGGCGAGTAGCCCCAGTCCTTCTCGGCCGGCTTGTAGCGGTGGAGGCTGGTGCCCATGCCGCCGTCGAGGATCACGACGCGCTCGCGAGCCAGGTTGAGGAACGGGTGGTCGAGGTGTACGGGCATGGCGGAGTCCGGTCCGGGGTTATCGCGCGGGCGCTCAGTGTGTTTTACCGAAAGTGGCCCCGTGCCTTAAGGCTATTTCGGCTCGGGGGCGGCTGGCGCGTGGCGCGGACGTGAAAACGAACGCGGCCGACCCGCACCATCCTTGGGCGGGTCGGCCGCGGCCTACCGTGGCGTCCGTGCCACAGGCCGCACAGCCGGTGGGCGGGTTCGCAAATGCGGTTCGGCGCAGCGGGGCGGAGAAAGCATTTCCGTCCCGGGTGTCGTCCGTGACACCGTTCCCGGCGCATCCATTGCGGCGGGTGCGAACGAACCACGAACCGGCCCTGTGCCGTGCTTCGTGACGGCGCGCCGCCCGGTCGGCTCTGGGGCCGAGTTGGCGAAGCGTGCCGGTTGTCTGCTAACCTTGGTGCCGCCGTGCGGGGGGCGGCTGCGGCCGTTGTGTCCTAGACACCGGGGCGAAGCTCGTTTGTTCGCTCGCGGGCCTGGGGCGCTACCGGGACTCATCCCCGGTCCTGGAACTCCGTCGCGGGAAGGGTGACTTGGAGAGGAGCAACCTTCGTCGGGTCATCCCGATTCCTCGCGTCGGATTCACCTCGGTCATGGGAGAAACAATACCCACTGCCCCGCGCATGTCAACGGGTCTGCCGGTGGCAACGCGGTGTCATTGGGCTATCAATCGAAAGCGATGTGCGAAAAGTGTTTACGGCAAATCGATCGTGGTGATCCGCGCCTGTCAAGTGGCGAATGACGTTGAGCGACACAACAAAATGACAGCGTTTGCGGGTGCCGCAATCCGTTGCAGTAACGCAAGTTGGGCCGCCGAAGACAGCTGGTTTGAAGGGGCTGAGAAGAAAAAATCGGATGTGCGAAAAAAGAAAATGCCTCCGCCTGTGCCGTGTGCGTCGCGTGTTGGGAACCCGCTAATTGAGAAGGGAACCTCGCCCGGGCGTTTCGGATCCCACTACAGTCCCGACGACGAGCGCCGGGGATGGGCTTGCGAGCGACCCGAGCCTTAAAATAAAGGCTCCCTAGCAGGTTAGTGTCGGTTCGCCAATTGAGTGCGACGCATCACGAACACCGCAGAGGCATCTGCATATTACCCTCGTGCGGTTCACCAGGCAAACCGAGTGTCCCACTTTGGGAAGTGACTTTTGAGTGGTCGGTTTTCGGCGTTCGTTCTGATGTTCTCGTAGGTTCGGCCTGCCGGGGGGCGAATCATCCCCCGTAGCAACGATGAAAGATGAAATGGTCGTGCGGGGTGGCCCAAAATACAGCCGCCCCAAACGAATCGGGACAGGTCAGCGCCAGGGACCGCGCCTACTCCGCGACTTCGGCGTCGTACTCCAGTCTCGCGAGTTCGGCACTGAGCTTCGCGCGGGCCGCGTCGCGGTCGGTGCGGAACTCCTCTTCCTCCTCCGCGATCTTCGCGAGCCGGTCTTCCTGCCTGCCGAGGGTGCCGATGAACCGCTCGCGGAGGGCCTTCTCGCTCGCGCGCTCGCCGAGCGCCCCGAGGTTGTCGCGGATACGCACCTGCTCCGCGTGAATCTTGTTCCGCTCCTCCGCGAGTTGCGCGAGCTTCTCTTCGATCTGCCCGGCGGCCTGGCGCTGTATGAGCGCCGCGCGAAGTGCTTTTTCGGCGGCTTTGTCGAGATAGTTGCCAGACACCCATCCCGCGAGCTGCTTGTCCGTGAGGTCGTTCAGGCCGAACGACTGTTGAATCGGGCGCTGCTGCTCAACCACGAACTTGGTCGCGGTGTTCGGCGCCAGCGCGAGTCTGAACCGCCAGAAGTTTTCGGTCGTTTCGTGTGGCTTCGCGGTGTCGAACAGCTTCCAAGTCGAGTTGTCGCGCGGGTGGTCGAGGTAGAGCACCTGTTCCGTTGGCGCCTTGCTGGTGAAGGTGTAGGTGGTCTTCTGCACGTAGGCGCAGTGCGTTTGTAGCGTGCCGTGGCGGATGGTGACGCGCGTCACGCGGTCGGAGCGCGTGTCGATGTTGTCGAGGACGCGCACCGCAAGTTCCACCGCGTAGCCCACGAGCCGCTTTTCGGTGGGCTTGAGCGTGTCGAGCATCGCCTCGCCGACGTAACTCCCTTGCTCCAGGACGGTCACTGGCCCGCCTTCGAGCGTGAGCCCGGTGGTGTTCTCGAACTCGACGCACCGGATCGGGTTCTCCGGCCGCGCTGCCTTCTGGTACAGCAGCACCGAGCGCCCCGCGAACGGTTTAAGCAGAATCGGGACGAGTGCGGACTGGTTTCGCCGCACGGTCACCGGCTTCTCGATGCCGTACTCGAACAGGTCGCCAACCTGCCGCTCGCGCGTTTGTGCCTGAACCGATGACACCGCCGACGCGCGGGCCCCCCCGCCGTAGCCGCCACCGCCTTCTGACTTTCGCATCATCCGGGCCATCGCGGCGGGCGCTGGTGCCGCAAGCGGTGCGGCGAGTGCCGCGGTCTCCATCGCCATCTCGTAGACCTGCTCCCCGACCCCGGGTTCGGCCATCGGCGGGAGGACGCCGGTCGTCTCCTTCACCTCGACCACCGGGCGCCGGATGTATCGCGGGGTGTACAGGTCGTGAGTGAAGGACACCGGCAAGCCCGCGACCAGCGTCAGGTCCACGTCCTGCCAGTCCTCGTCGGAGGTGTTGTCAACGACGGCCCAGCCTTGAATCAGGGGCGCCCGGGGCCCGCCGGCCCCCCGCTCGTCTCCCTCCTCCAGCAGAACGCGGTACGTCGCCTTCCAGACGGGCGCCTCCAGCACGTAGCTCACGCGCACGCGGCGCGTGCC
>JBJSXS010000707.1:0-2265 GCA_046086545.1 Gemmata sp. | reverse complement strand
GCGGGGCGCGAGCCCGCCGCGGCGCCCGGAGCGCGGCGCGCCAAGGCCAGGTCGTGCCTGATGATCTTCATGGACGGTGGGCCGAGACACCTCGAAATGTGGGACCCGAAGCCCGCCGCGCCCGCGGAAGTGCGCGGCGAGTTCGGGGCCATCAGGTCGAGCGTGCCCGGGGTGGCGGTCGGCGAACTGCTGCCCCTGACCGCGCGCGAGATGCACCACTTCGCTCAGGTGCGGGCGGTGCAACACGGCGTGAACGACCACAACGCCGGCTCGTTCTACATGCTCACCGGGCGGCACCCGGCGGACGGGTCCAAGCTCGTCCAGACCGACTCCGCCAGCACGTTCCCGCCGTTCGGCGCAGTTGCGGCCAGGGTGCGGCCCGCCGAGAGAGCGGTCCCGTCGTACGCGCTGCTGCCCGAGTTCCAGTGGAACAACGGCGCCGACATCGGCGGGCAGAAGGGCGGGCTTCTTGGCGCGAAGTGCGACCCGTTCGTGCCCGGCGACCCGAGCCTCCCGGACTTCCGCGTGCCCGGGCTGGACCTCCTGCCCGACGTGCCGCTGGACCGCCTGAGCCGGCGCGACGACCTCCGCACCGCGCTCGATTCGGCGATCGCGAAGCGCGGGACGCTCGGGGCCGCGCAGCGGCTCAACGTGTTCCAGCGGCAGGCGGTCGAAGTGGTCACATCGCCCGACGCCCGCCGCGCGTTCGACCTGACGCGCGAGCCGCAAAAGCTCCGCGAGCGGTACGGCACCGACCCCGGGAGCGACCGGGCGGTCGAGGCGCGAAAGTTCGGCGGGCTGCCGCACATCGGGCAGACCTTCCTGATGGCGCGGCGGCTGATCGAAGCGGGTGTGCGGCTCGTCACCGTGATGACCGGGCGGCGCATCGATCAGGCGTGGGACACGCACCGCGACCACTTCGGGCTGATGCGCAAGTCGCTGTGCCCGCCGTTCGACCAGGCGCTCTCGGCGCTCATGTCCGACATGCACACGCGCGGGCTGCTCGAAGACACGCTGGTGGTGGTGATGGGCGAGTTCGGGCGCACGCCGAAGGTCGGGCACGTGACCAGCAACGCGGGCGCGTCGAGGAACAACGGCCGGGACCACTGGCCCTACTGCTACACGGTGCTGTTCGCGGGCGCCGGGATGCCGGGCGGCGCGGTGTACGGGTCGAGCGACCGCACCGCGGCGTACCCGCGCGAGAACCCCGTCGGCCCTGAGGACGTCGCTGCCACCGTTTACGAGGCGCTCGGCATCGACCCCGCGACGGAGATTCACGACACGCAGAACAAGCCGTACACGCTCTGCACCGGCAAACCGGTCCGGGCGCTTTTGGGGTGACCCGTGTCCGACGAGGCCCGCGTGCGCCGAGTGCCCGCGCCTCACGGCGCGCACCGGACCCGTAACGCCCGCGACGACCGAAGTGTCCGACGGGTCGCGGGCGAACTCCGGTGCCGCGCCGGCCTAGGTCCGGGGCGTAATCACCCATCACCCCTGCCGCCAGGTATCGCGCGCGGATTACGCGGAACAGCCGATGTTACACGCCCGATTGGTCAGACCGGCGGTCATCGAAGCGGATCACCGCGCGCCGTTGCTCCGGTCCAGCTTTTCGGATTGCCGCCCCCGGACCGGGCGCGGCTCGTTGGATTCGCGAGGCGCGCGACGGGGCCCAGTGTCGCCCGCAGGGCGGGGCTGATACCATGCCCCGACACACCCCCCGCACCGGAGCAGCTCCTATGGCCTCTCCCGTTCTGCTCGCCATCGACCAGGGGACCACCAGCTCGCGCGCCGTCGTGTACGACGCGGGCACGTTCGACGTACTCGGGGTGGCACAGCAGGAGATCGAGCAGCACTACCCGCACGACGGGTGGGTCGAGCACGAGCCGGAAGACATCTGGTACTCGGTCGCCCGCACGGTGCGCGAGGCGCTCGCGAAGTCCGGGCGCGACGCCCGGAGCGTGGCCGCCGTCGGCATCACCAACCAGCGCGAGACGGTGGTCGCGTGGGACAAGCAGTCGGGCCGGGCCTTCGGCCGCGCCATCGTGTGGCAGGACCGGCGCACCACGGACTTCTGCCGCGCGAAGGCCGCCGACCAGCCGATGCTGGCCGCGAAGACCGGCCTCGTGCTGGACCCGTACTTCTCGGGCACCAAGGTGCGGTGGATGCTCGGAGCCGACGACTCGCTCCGCGCGCGGGCCGGCGCGGGCGCGGTCGCGTTCGGCACCGTCGACTCGTTCCTCATCTGGCGGCTCACCGGCGGCGCGG
>JBJSXS010000706.1:0-3961 GCA_046086545.1 Gemmata sp. | reverse complement strand
CGGTGAGGCGGTTATGCTCCGATCCGCACTCGCGGGCGCGGCGCTTGCTGGCCCTGTGCCGACAGCGCTGCGAGAGCCTCCAGCAAGTGTGCTTCGGCCAGCGGTTTCAGCAAGACAGATTCGGCCCCCAGGGCTGCGGCGTAGTCTTGTTGTGCGGATGACGCGGTGCCAGACATCAGAATCACCGTCACCCGGTCCCCTAGCCGGGCCTTCAGGTCGAGTGTCACGCGGAACCCGCTCTGCCCGGGCAAGAGCAGGTCGACGAACGCGACCGCCGGCAGGTGCTCGGCCGCCAGTTCGACGGCGCGCAACCCGTTTCCCGTTGAGACGACGTCGTGTCCTGCGTGCCGGAGCAGCGCTTCGTGCGCCGCGCGGGCGTCGGTATCGTCTTCTACCAGTAGAATTTTGCCGGGGTGCGGCATGGCTGCCTCTTGCAACGCAGAGCGATGGGCGACTCTTCCGTGAGCGCGCGGGACGATACCCATGTGCCCCGTGCGTTGCAAGAATGTCTTGACCGCGAAACCGCCCGGGAACGGAAAAACTGGCCCCGTTCGCGCTCCACTGTGAACTCCGACCCGGTATTCCGCTCTCGTCTCAACCCGACCTCCGGCACACGATGACCCATTCGCCGCACGTCCACCCGCACGCCGAACGCCTCCGCATGCCAGCGGAGTGGGAGCCGCACGCCGCGACCTGGCTCGCCTGGCCGCACCACGAACCGGACTGGCCCGGGCGGTTCGAGCCGATCCCGTGGGTCTATTCGGAGATCGTCCGCGCGCTGGCCCGGCACGAGGGCGTGAACCTCGTCGTGCCGCCAGGGGCGGAAGCCGGGGTTGCCGACGTCCTCAGCCGCGCGACCGTTCGGATGGATCGTGTGCGGCTGTGGCCCCGTGCGACGAACCGCTCGTGGGTGCGCGACAGCGGCCCGATCTTCGTGCGCGACAGCGCGGGGGCGCGCGTCGCGCTCGACTGGCGGTTCAACGCGTGGGCGAAGTACGACAACTGGCCGCTGGACGACGGCATGCCGGCGTTCGTCGCGGGCCTGCTCGACGTTCCGAGCCTCCAACCGGTCCACAACGGGCACCGCGTCGTCCTCGAAGGCGGGAGCATCGACGTCAACGGGGCCGGGCTGATGCTGACCACCGAAGAGTGCCTCCTGAGCAAAACGCAGGAGCGCAACCAGCCGTTCGGACGGGCGGACTACGAGAAGGTGTTCGCGGATCACCTGGGCGTGAAGAAGGTGCTGTGGCTGGACCGCGGGATCGCGGGCGACGACACGCACGGGCACGTCGACGACCTCGCCCGCTTCGTGAACGCCCGCACCATCGTGACCGCGGTCGAGCGCGACCCGAGCGACGTGAACTACACCCCGCTGCAAGAGAACCTCGAGCGGCTCGAAGGGATGACCGACCTGCACGGGAGCAAACTGGAAATTGTGCCGCTGCCGATGCCGCGCCCGCTCGTCTTCGACGGCGTGCGTCTGCCAGCGAGCTACGCGAACTTCTACATCGCCAACGGCGCGGTGATCGTGCCCACGTTCAACGACCCTGCGGACCGCGTCGCGCTCGGCACGCTGGCGGACCTGTTCCCCGACCGCGAGGTGGTCGGCATTCACTGTGTCGATCTGGTGTGGGGGCTGGGCACACTCCACTGCATGACACAGCAAGAGCCTTCGGGGGGCTGACGGCCGAGCGGGTGCTTACTTCTGCGCGGGCCAGACGACCTTTCCGGGGGTTGTGGTGCGAACGCTGTAGAGGGTGCCGCCGCCGGTGATGTAGAGCGTTTTGAGGTCGTCGCCGCCGAACGCGCAGTTGGTCACCTCGTCGCTGGGCACGCCGATGAACGCGAGCAAGCTGCCGCTCTCGGGGTCGATCACATAGACGCCGCCCTTAACGTCGGTCGCGGGTTCGGCTTCCGTCGGCTTGTTCAGCCCACCCGCGACGTACAGGCGGCCCTTCGAGTCCTGCTTGACACCGTCCGGCCCGCGCCCGGTCTTCCAGTCGTAGAGCAACTTCTGCGACTTCGGATCGACGGTGCCGTCGGCCCTCAGGTCGAACCGCCAGAGCTTCCGCGGCCCGTTTTTGTCGTTGTTGTTGTCCGCGACGAAAAGGTACTTGTCGTCGGCGGAAACCAGCACGCCGTTCGCGCGGTTCACCTCGCGCCCGATGACGCGCGTCACCTTCCCGTCGGGGTCGATGCGGTACACGCCCTCAATGGTGTTGCCCTTCTCGTCCGTCTGCTGCATGTCGTCGCGTGGGCCGTATCGCGGGTCGCTGAAGTAGATGCGGCCCCTGCCGTCGATGGTGAGGTCGTTGGGCTGGTTGTACTTCTTGTCGTTGAACTTGTCGGTCAGAACGGTTCGCTTGCCATCCGGTGTAATGCGCGACACGGAGCGCGACACCGGCTCGCAGCACACGAGGCTGCCGTCGCGGTCGAACAGGAGGCCGTTGGTACCGGCCTTCTCGCGCCACACCTTGCTCTCCCCGGCTGGCGTAAGCTGGTGGACCCCTCTCTCGCCGCTGGTGAGGATGCCCAACTTCGGGTCCCACGCTGGGCCCTCGCCCGCGGACCCCTTCGCGGCAAGGGTGGTGAGCTTGGCCCCCGGTTCGAATATCGGCTCGTCCTTCTTGTCCCCTTTCGCCGCAGTGAGCCCCAGTTCCTTCAGCCCGTTCTCGGGGGCGGTCAAGACCAAGTTGTTCGGCTTGCCGAGCAGCTTGTAGACCTCGGTCGCGGGCCTGTAGGCCGCGGCGAGTTCGCCCGCGCTCAGCGCCGTTCCGCCACCGGAAACGCCGCCCGCGATCACCACCCTCTTCTCGCAGCACATCGCCGCGAGGTGCGCGACGTCGCCCACGTCGCGCAAGATCCCCGGGACGAGCGTGCCGAGCCGCTGGTTGGTGTACGGTTCGCTGGTGACGAACGCGGCGAGCGAGTCGATGGCGACGACTGTCGTGATGCGGTGATCGCTGGCGGCGGCACACAGCGCAACCAGGCCGGCCGGCCCTTCGCCGACCACGATGACCTCCGCTGGCAGACCGGCGTAGCGCGCGTGGGTGCTGCTGACCAGGCGCTGGACGTCGCACGTCCACTGCCCGAGGAGCGGGCGGCCCAGCCACAGCCCCCACTCCGCGCTGTTGTGGTCCGCGGCGCGGCCGACCCGTTCACCGCCCGGGGCCAGGGTGCCCGTCGCGCGGAGGTCGAGTGTGACCAGGTTCCACCCGGCCTTCTGCACCGCTCCGGCCACTGGACTGGCGGCGGCTCGTTTCGCTCCGTCCGCGTTCAGGAGGATCACCAGCGGGACGGTCTTCACAATGTCTCGCCCCACGTGTACGGGTAACCTGATGCCGTCTTCGGGCGAGAGGTCGAACCCGCCCGCCGCCGGGTCGCTTTCGCCCCGCCCGCGGGAGAACCCGCCGAGGGCCTTCTCCAGGGCGGCGTTCCTTTTGTCGGCCCCCGCCATCCACACTTCTGCCGATGCCGGCGTCGCTCGCGCGGCGAGCAGGTTCTTACCTTGCTGGGCCGCGAACTTCGGAACGGTCATGAAGTCTTTCGGGCGGGTGTCGCCGGGGTAGCAGCGGAGGTCCTCGGGGTTCTCGGTCTTGAACTCCGGTTCCTTGATCGGGTCGCCCTTGCCCTCGCCCTTGAGGTGAAGCGTCATGAACCCGTACATCGTCTCGCGCATCGCTTTGCTGTAGTCGTGCGGCCCCTCGAAGATCGCGTGGACGAGGTTCACTTCCTTGCCGTGGAGCTTGTAAACGGGCCGCGTGAGTGCGAGCGACTTTTTGGCTTCGCCGACGGAGAACTGGATGCCGTCTTTGGTCGCGTTGACGACGCACAGCGGGCGCGGCGCGGTCAGCGCGAGGACCGCCCACTCCTCGGTGAACTTCAGCGCGCCCGGGACCACCTCGCACATGCAGCACGCGGTCTGGAGGTAAGCCTGATAGTTGCCGACGCTGCACACCGG
>JBJSXS010000705.1:0-5465 GCA_046086545.1 Gemmata sp. | reverse complement strand
CGAGATAGCACCCGCGGTAGGCGGACGGGTCGCGGCCGACACGAGCCGCGGACCGCAGGCGCTTCGCGTCGCTCGACCAGCCGCCGCCGCGCTGCACCTTGGCCTTGCCCGCCCCCGGCCCGGTGGGATCGACCTGCTTCTCTTTCGGGTAGCTGTTCGGCTCGTACCAGTCCTCGCACCACTCCCACACGTTGCCATGCATGTCGTACAGGCCGAACGCATTCGCCTTGAACTGGCCCCCGGGTGCCGTGAAGACGTGGCCGTCCTTCGCCTTGATGCCGATGCTCCACCCCGGGAACCGGGCCCGCGCGGTGGCGTCGGCCCCGTTGCCGACCGCGGCCAGACCTTCGGGGTCGTCGCCGTGGGCGTAGGCCGTCCCGGTGCCGGCGCGGCACGCGTATTCCCACTCCGCCTCGGTCGGCAGGCGATACGTCTTCTTCTCTTTCGTGCTCAGCCACCGGCAGAACGCCTCGGCATCATTCCAGGAGGCGTTGACCACGGGGTGATCGCCGGTCTGCTCGAAGCCGGGACTTTTCCAGGTGAACTTCGCCTGCATCTGTTCGATCTTGCCGGCATCGTCGATGCCGTACGCGCCCTTGCCGTCGCGCTCGCCGTCGGTCTCGTACTTCGTGTCCTTGACGAACTGCTTGAACTGCTCGACCGTGACCTCGCACGTCCCGAGGTAGAACCCCTTCGTGAGTTCGACCTCGTGCTGCACCTCTTGTGCTTCCCGGCCCGGCTCGCTCTCCGGTGAGCCCATCATGAACTTGCCCGGCGGGATGAATACGAGTTTCATGCCGATGCTGTTCGCAACCACCTTGGCACCAGGCGCGTCGCCTTTCGCCGGCTGGGGCTCCGCTCCCAGCGCTGCCACAAGAGCCAATCCGAAAGCGCAGGCGAACGGCGGCAGGATGTTGCGCATGTCGAGTCCGTTGAATGAGGAGGTTGGCCCGAGCCAGCGGTCCGACAACCCTAGCGACCCAGCATGTAGGCGAGCAGGTCGAGGACGTCGTCCTCTGTGAGGGTGTTGAGCAAGCCGTCCGGCATCGACGAGACGCGGGACGGCCTGATGTTGGTCACGTCCTTCTTGCTGATGCGAACGTGGTCCGCGAGCGGGTTGGTGGGGTTCGTTGCAACAACGTGCGTGTCGCCGGAGGTTTCCACCAGGCGGCCAATGACCTGCTTGCCGTTCGTCAGCTCGTAAACGAGTTGCCCGTACTGCTCGTTGATCACCTTGCTGGGGTTCAGAATGTTGTCGAGCAGGTCGCGTGGGGTGTAGCGCCCGCCGACGTTGGAAAGGTCGGGCCCGGCGAGGCCTCCCTCGCCTTGAAAACTGTGACACGCGACGCACGTCGTAGCGGTGTACAGCACGCGCCCGTTTTCGAGGTTGCGTTTTTGCTTCAGGCCTGCGTCGAGCTTGGGCGCAAGGTCTTCGAGCTTCCACTCCTTCACCAATGGACGTTTCGCCTCGGGTGCTTTGGCGGGCGGCGCGAGTGCGGCGGCGATCTGCTCCGCGAACTTCGCCCGCTGCTCGTCGTTGAGCATGGCGACGACCGCTTTCATCGCACTTTCGGCCTTCGGCTTGACCTGCGATCCCCCTTTCCAGCGCGGCACGCGCGCGGCGAGGATCTTGAAGAATCGCTCGCGCAAGGCCGGCGTCCAGGCGTCGCTCTTGGCGGAACTGAGGAGGGCATCCGCGTAGAGGATCTGCTCCTCCTGGGTCCTGCTCTGCTCCAATAAATCGAGCGTCGGCAGGATGAACCCGTCACTCCGAAACGCGGCGAACATGGCCACCAGCTCTTCGTTCACCCGCCGGTCGGGCGAGGGGAGCGCCGGCTGCAACTTCTTCACCAACTTCGCGACCACGTCGGCGGGGCACATCCCGTGACGACTCGCCGAGACGGTCAGGACCCGCAGATACCAGCACTGCTCGTCCGCCGGGAGCCTGGCGAAGTCGAATCGCTCGAGAGCAGCAAGCAGTACCGGCTGCACGGCCTTGTCGCCGTCCGTCGAGCGGGCCAGCGCGAGCAGTGATTGCAACGCGATCCGGGGGTTCTTCTCCTGGAGCGCACGCTCTTTCCATTCGGCAACCGGCTGCCACTCCAGCGCCGCCCGGGCGGCACCGCGGATCGCGCGATCCTCGTGGGCGAGCAGCGGCCAGGCCACGGCGAGCGCCTTGGGATTCGCCTCGCCGTGAAACGACTCCAGTTCACGACGCAACTTGTGCAGCGCGGCCGTGGCCGGATCGGGCGCCTTGCTGACAGAAGGGGCCGTGCTTTCTTTCCCGCGATAGGTTACGCGGTACAGGGCGGACCCCGCGCCGCGCCCGCCGACAGTGAAGTACAGGGCGCCGTCCCTGGGTGAGACCGCGAGGTCGGTCACCGGCAGGCCCTTGGCGCTGAGGAACAGTTCCACATCGGCCTGATAGGTCGCCCCCCTGGGCGCGAGGTGGACGGCAAAGATGCGCCCGAAGGTCCAGTCGCAGGCGAAGAACGCCTCCTGATAGACGGCGGGGAACTTGGCCCCGTAACCGAAGCAGACGCCGGTCGGTGAGCCCGGACCGATGTTCTTGATCGGCGGTTGAACCTCCTCCCATTTCGGCGTCCAGCTCCATTTCATTTCCGGTCCGCGCCCGGCCCAACCGCTGTCGGTGCCGCTGAGGATCTGCCGAATGGCCGTGGGGCGGTAGTTCGGCATACCCACATCGAACTCGAGATCGCTGTCGAACGTGAACAGGTCGCCGTGCCGGTTGAAGGCGATGTCGTAACAGTTGCGCAAGCCCATGCAGAGCCATTCGGCGTTCTTGCCGTCGAGGTCAAGTTTCAACACGTAGCCGCCCGAGTGCGGCTGTGGGATCGACTTGAAGTCCCAGCTGTCGCGGTTCCAGTGCTTCGGTGTGCGCCCCTTCTCACACGGCAGCCCGTCGCGGTCGCCACCCACGATGTAAAGAGACTTCCCGTCCGGGCCGGGCACGATGCCGTGAACGTGGTGCTCCCACCACGGCTTCCGACCGTCGGTGAGGGCCGGGAAAGTAAAGAGCGTTTCCGCCGTGTCGAGTCTGTCGTCCCCGTCCGTATCCTTCAGGCGCAGGATGGTACTCGGCAGCGATTCTTTTTGCGGGAAGCTGCCGTGTTGAACGACGTAGAGTGAACCGTTGATGAAGGTCATCCCCTTGCAATGGCCCCACTTGTCGGAAACCAACTCCACCTTGCACTCGTCTTTGCTATCCAGCGGCGGCGGCGTGACGCGGAACAGCCCTTGCGTTCCCTCCGCGGACGCGTAGATCCGCCCCTTGTCGTCGAAACACATGGCGACCCACGAGCCCTGGCCTTTGGGCACGTAAACCCGCTCCACCGCGAACCCCGCGCGGATTTGAATCTGCGAGGCAGAGGGTTGCGCGCGAGACGTGCCGGGCGACACGCACGACACGAGGAACGAAGCCAGTAGCGGCAGCGGTGCTTTGTTCATCATCGGGTGGGGCTCCAACGAAAGCGAATCCGAGGGGCGTGGAGACGAAACCGGCGGGTGCCCGCGAACTCTGCCGACCCGCCGGGCGTGCGAATCGGTACTGAACCTACCGCTCCCGCCAGCCGTAGGCGGCTTGAGAGTTCCCGTTGAAAAACTTGGCCGCGGCCTTCTCCCCCCTGGCACTGAAGTAATCCTTCACGATCCCGACAACGGTCTCGTAGGGAGCACCGCCGTTCGAGACCGGCCAGTTGCTCCCGTAGATGAGCCGGTCCTCGCCGAAGAGCTTCCAGAGGGTGTCAATGACAGGGGTGTAGTACTCCACCTCACGTGGTGCCGGCTTCTTGGCGGTCTGTTCGACGAGGGCAGAGACCTTGCAGTACACGTTGGGGTGCTTGGCTGCGGCCCCCATCCCGTCGCGCCACGCCCTGGGAGGCTCCTTGCCGTCGATCCGCAGGTTCGCGGCGTGATTGATCACGATCCGCAACTTCGGTAGCTTCTCGGCGAGCAGAGCGACGTCCGCGGGCATGTCCGGGCCGCCGTTGACGTCGAGAGTCAGCCCCAGTTCCTCCATTACTTTGCAACGATCGACGAGGTTACCCTTCAGCCCGGCCTTGACCTCGTTGTGGGAGATGCGGATGCCGCGGAAGAGCGGGTTCTTCGCGAAGCGGCGAAGATTCTTCTCGAAATCATCCGCGGCCGGATCGACCCGACCGATGACGCCACGGATGAACGGCTCCTTCTCGGCCAGGTCCAGCCACCACTGATTGTCTTCCAGGATGGAACTGGCTTCGACGACGATGCAGCCGGCCGTTCCAAGCGGTTGCGAGAGCTTTTTCAACTCTTCCGGCAGGATCGGCTTCGGCAGCGGCTTGCCATCGTTGGGCCGCGGCGGGGCCGTGGGCCGGGTTGGATCGAAGAAATGGACGTGTGTGTCCACGACCTCCAGTTTCTTCTCACCGGATTCCACCGTCGCGACCCGGGCCAGACGGAACCCGATTTGGCAACCCGCGTAGGTCTCTGGGCTGGCACTGCGGGCGGTCGCGTTACAGGTCCGGGCGTAACTGTCCCAGGCGTTGCCACGGTTCACGTAGACCGTGCTTTTGCCCGGGCCGCGTGGGTCGGTGGTTTGTGTCTCGACAAAGTCCTTCTGGTAAGTGTCGGCGCACCACTCGGCGACGTTCCCTCCCATGTCGAACAGGCCGAAGTTGTTGGGGAGCTTACTCCCGACCTTCGCGGTGCTGATGAAGTTGTTCTCGTTGCACTGCGCAATATCGACGGCCCGGTCGTTGGAATCCCCGTTGTGGTATCGCGTCCGGGTTCCGGCGCGGTAGGCGTATTCCCACTCCGCCTCCCACAGAAGGCGGAACTCACTTCCGGTGTTCTGCGAGGCAGACTTGCAAAACTGCCGTGCGTCAGCGTGGCTGATTTTCTCGACGGGAAAGAAGGCGGTATCAGACCCGCCCTTCTTGAAGTGACTGGGGTTCTTGCCCACGACCGCTTCGTATTGCTGCTGCGTCACCTCGTATTTCCCGACCCAGAGGGGTTGCGTCAGGGTGACGATCACCGGCTTCTTCTCGTCGCCCCGGCAGTACTTTCCCGGTGGCAGAAGAACCATTTCGATGGTGACTTTCCCTGATTTGTCGAGGGGGAATGCCTTCTCGGGGCTACCCTGCCCGAGGTAGCGTGCCCAGGCCTTCTGTGTTGCGACGACGGTCCTGGCGTCCGCACCCGTCGGCCCGGTGCAGTCGAGCGGAGCCGGTTGAACACGAGGGGGCGACGGCACCCACGCGATCCGGAAGCCAAGGTGGCTTCCGCCGTAGGTTTCTGCGTCGCGTCCCCGGTTGCCCGAGCGGCAGTTGTCGGCGGAACTCCCCCAGCTCCCGCCGCGTGTCACACGGCCCTGGCCCAATTCGGGCCCAACGGGGTCGACGTCCGTCCGCGTGGCGTAGCTGCCGGTCCAGTAATCGGAACACCACTCCCAGACATTGCCGGACATG
>JBJSXS010000704.1:0-2335 GCA_046086545.1 Gemmata sp. | reverse complement strand
TCAGACCTTACGGCCTCACAAGCCAGCCTTATGCAGACGCTGGCCGGTGAGGAACAGTCCGTGACCGGCGTGGACACGAATGAGGAACTGGTCAAGCTGCTGGACTACCAGCGGATGATCCAGGGCGCGTCGAAGTACATGAGCGTCGTCAACACCGCGATCGATGAGATCTTTAACATCCTGCGGTAGACGCACATCGTGCCGCCCCCGCGGGCGGGATGAGAGTTCGAACACCGGCGAGGTGCACCCGTGAACATCCGCGTGACCGGCCAGACGCAGACGAGCAACGCCATCAGCAACATGCGCCAGCGAGCCGCGGAACTGGACATGTACCAGGACCAGGTGTCGTCCGGGTTGCGTGTCAAGTCCGCGTCCGACGACCCGCAAGCGTTCGCCTCGCTCAGTCAGGTGAAGGTCGCGTCCGCCCGACTAGGAACTTACACGCAGACCATCTCCGACTCGACTTCCGTTCTGAACAGCAGCGTTAGTACGCTCCAGGACGTGAACGATGCGCTCGTCCGCGCGAAGCAGATCGCGATCGAGGGTGCCGACGCCTCCGCCAACACCAACCCGAGCAGCGTCGAGGCGCTGGCGACCGAGGTTGACGCCATCATCGACCAGGTGTTGAGGGCGAGCAACTCGCAGCCGGACGGGCAGTCGATTTTCGGCGGCACCGCGACCGCGACGCAACCTTTTCAGGTCGCCACCACCGACGCACAGGGGCGCCCGGCCACGATCAGTTATCTGGGAGCGACGGAACGTACCCGCGCGCTGACCGGACCGAACCAGACGGTTGACACGCGGTTCACCGGCAGCGAGGTGTTTCAGCAACCCGGGGCCGACGTGTTCCAGACGCTGATTTCGCTCCGCGATACGCTCCGCGACACGACGCTCGACGCCGCCTCGCGTTCAGCCGCATTCCAGCAGCGACTGGGCGAATTGGACACGACCCGCAACGCGATCGGCGACGTGGTCGGTGAGCAATCGGCGACGCTGGCCGCGCTCGACGCGCTCCAGAGCCTGACGAGCGATGTGAAACTGACTGCCGACACGCGGATCGGGGAGCTGAGCAGCACCGACTACGCGGAGGCGGTGGTGAAAATGCAGGAGCAGGAAACCGCGCTTCAGGCGATTTACGCGACGACCGCCAAACTTCTGCAGCCGGGGCTGCTGGACTTCATCGGCTAGAGATCTGCCCCCTTCTCACGGCTGCGGCGCGGTGACGCGGGCGTACGCCTCGCTCGCGGCGCGGCGGACGTCCGGGTCCGGGTCGGTGCGGAGCGGGATGAGGTCCGGGGCCGCCGCGGCCGCCGCCGGGCCGATGCGGCTGAGTGTTTTGGCGGCCGAGAACCGCAGGTTCGGATCCGGGTCGCGGAGGTCGGCCGCGATCGCACGCACCAGCGCCTCCGAGGGCACGACGTTCGGCTGGATCAGGCGGATCGCTCCGATCGTGGCGCGGCGGGCGTCGCTGTCGGGCGTGTCCAGCGCCACTGTCAGTGCCGGGACCGCCGCACGAGCCGCTGGGCCTATGTCGCCCAAAGCCTTGGCCGCCCGCACCCGCAAGCTCACGTCGCGGTTGGACAACTGCTGAGCGAGCACGTCGACGTTCTGTGAGTCGGACGCGTTCAGGATCGCGTTGGTCGTGTCCCGAATCGCCAGGTCGAGGTCGATCGTACGCCTTGTAGATTGGGCGAGCGTCGGGAGCGCGACCCGCGCGGCCGAACCCATTTGCCCCAGCGCTTCCACCAGCGCTTCCTGGAGCGGTTCCTGCTCGGCACCGCGGAGCCGCCCCAGCACGGCGACGAGGTCCGGCACAGCGACCGACGCGCGCGAACCGAGTTTCGCAAGCGTGCGCGCCGCCTCCACGCGGGTCGCCTGCGGCAGGCGGAAGTCCTGAACCAAGTTCGCCATCTTCCGGGCCAGCAGGTCGTCAGCCTCGTCGGCCCGTGCCGCGGGCGCGGCGCCGACCAGTGCCAGTACGAACACCCATCTCATCCGTTGCCCTCCTTGCGCCCGCGCAGAAATCGGCACCGACGTGACCACCCGATCACCCGCAGCTCTCGTTTTGTTAGCGCCCGAACCGGGCGGGCCGCTTTTTTCGGGCAAATCCGGCCAAAGTGCTTCGATCAGTACCGGTAGGCCCGAAATCCGTGTTCTGGCTCCAGGTGGCAAGTGGTCGTAATCGGCGGCATGCTGTTCGTGCTCATCTCCGTGCTAGTCGGCTTTAGCATGGCCGGCGGTAAGGTGGGGTCGCTCATCCACTTGTCCGAGTTCGTGACCATCGGCGGGGCCACGTTCGGCGCACTTATCATCATGTCGCCGATCAAGGTAATTA
>JBJSXS010000703.1:0-3829 GCA_046086545.1 Gemmata sp. | reverse complement strand
GACAGGTGGAATGATCGCCACTGCGTCGGCGGCGGGGACGACGCGCCCGGCCTCCGCGGTGTCGTGGTTGACGGCGACCGCCGAGCGCGCGAGCAGGGGGCACGCGCGGGGCAGCAGCCGGCCCAACTCGCGGCGCAGGTCGCCCACGGTGGCGCCGTCGGGCAGTTCGACGGTTGCGGCGCCGGCGCCGGCGAGGTCGCGCAGCGCGGCGAACAGCTGTACGGTGACGGTCATGGTGGCCCGCGTGGGTCAATCGCTCAACAGCTCCCCGAGCGGGCGCGCGAGCCGCGCTCCCAGTTCGGGGAGCAGGCCGTAGGCGTAGGCGAGGTACTGCACCGGGTGCAGGGTGCGCTTGCCGGTGCCCTGTTCCATCTGCATCCGGCACGCGCTGCACTCGGTCGCGCCGAAGAGGACGCGCGGGCGGTCGAGTTCGGCGATCAGGCCCGCGCCGGCGGCGAGCGAGGTCGCGAAGTTGTCGGACTTCAGCCCCCAGGTGCCCGCCATGCCCGAGCAGCCGGCGTCGATTGTGTGCACGCGCACGCCGGGAATCAGGCCGAGCAGGCCGGGCCCGGTGGCCGGGCCGCGGAGCGCCTTCAGGTGGCACGGGGTGTGGTGGCCCAGCGTGAGGTCGAGCGGTCGGAAGTCCGTCCGGAGCCTGCCCGCGGCGTGCAGCGCGCCGAGGTACGTCGTCAGTTCGACCGCGCGTGCCGCGACCGCGTCCGCGTCCGCGTCCGGCAGAATGTCGAGGTAGTCCTGCGACAGCATGAGCGCGGAGGTCGGCTCCAGGCACACGATCCGGTAGCCCTCGCGGGTCAGGTCCGCGAACACCCGCACGTTGCGCCGCGCGGCGGCGCGGGCGGCGTCCACGTCCCCCTTCGCGAGCGGCGCGATCCCGCTCCCCACCTGCCGCGGCGGCACATACACCTCGACGCCGTTGTGCTGGAGAACCCGCGCCGCGGCGAGCCCGATGAGCGGGTCGTTGTACGCGGCGAACACGTCCACGAAGAGCGCCACCCTCTCGGCCGTGCCCGCGCCCGGTTCCTGGAACTTCGGTGCCCGGCGCGTGAGCCCCAGCCCTCGCGCGCGGCGGAAGAAGGTGCGCACCGTGAACGCCGGCAGGCGCCGGCGGCGCGACAGGCCGAACAGCTTTTCGAGCACCCAGCGGGCCGACTTGCGGCGGAGCAGGGCGTTCGTCAGCGGGGCGAAGTTGCTGCCCAGCACCGCGAGCCCCTCGGCCCGGGCGAGGAGCCAGTCGCCGCGCTCGAGGCCGTGCTCCGCGTGGCGCCGGGCCTTCGCTTCGAGCATCAGTTTGGGCACGTTGACGCGGGCGCTGCACTCGTCGCGGCACATCTTGCAGTTGACGCACAGCTCGGCGACGGCCCGCACCTCGTCCGGTGTTGCGGCCGCGGGGTCGTTCAGCACGCGCAGCATGTTGGTCATGCCGCGCGGGGTCGCGCGCTCGTCCCCGGTCGCGCGGAACGTCGGGCACATGCGCTCCGGCGCCGTGCGGGTCCGGCAGTCGCCGCACCCGTTGCACCGCGCCGCTTCCTGCTGAGGAGAGGAGCCGGCCCACACCAGCAAGGGGACGGGCGCGCCCGCCGCCGGCTCGCGCCCGGCCGGGTCGGCCGGGGTACCGCGCGCCGCCTGCTGCCCGCCGTCTTCTGCCTCCTGGCCGCTTCCTGTTGCCCGCCCCCTGACCGGGGCGCGCAGCGGCCACGCCTCGCGGCTCGGGTCCGGCCCCACGATCTTGCCGGGGTTGAAGACGCCCTTCGGGTCGAAGATGCGCTTCAGCTCGCGGAACACCGGCACCAGCGGGCCGTACTGGCGCTCGACCCACGGGGTGCGCGCGACCCCGGTGCCGTGCTGCGTGCTGACCGTGCCGCCCAGCGCCAGCGCCAGCCCGTGGACCGCTTCGGCGAGCGGCCACAGCTTCGCGCGGTCGCCCGGGTCGTTCAAATCCAGAAGGGGGCGCGTGTGGACCTGCCCGGCGAGCGCGTGGATCAGGAACGTCGCGGTGATTTCGGACCGCTTCAGGATGTCTTGCACGCGGGTGAGGAACTCGGGCAGCGCTTCGGCCGGCACGCCCACGTCCTCGACGCACGCGACCGGGCGCGGGCCGCCGTGCGCGTACAGCCCGGACACGGCCGCGTCCCGGATGCGGCGGATGTGGGCGACCCCCTCGGGCGCGCACGTCGGCTCCACCAGCGCCCGCAGGACGTGCGCGCACTGCAGCGTCTCGGCCGCGCCCCACGCGCGCTCGGTGGCCTCGCGCTCGGTGTCGGCCTCGAACGCGACCAGCAGCGCCGCGCCCACGTCGGGCACGCCCGCGCCGCGGGTGAGCGACAGCAGCCGCCGGTCGAGCAGGTCGCACGCGACCGGGCCGAACGGCCGCAGCGCGAGAGCGGCGCCCACGGCCGCGTCGAGGGTCGGGAACCCGAGCAGCGTGAGGCACGTTCCGCCGGCGAGCGGCACCGTGCGCAGGGTCGCCCCGGTGACCACCGCGAGCGTCCCCTCGGAGCCGACCAGCAGCTTGGCGAGGTCCACCCCGGAGCCGGTCAGCACCCCGTGCAGCTGGTAGCCGCACCGGTCGAAGGCGGTGCGCGTGCGGGTCAGGGCGATGCGCTCGGCGTTGGTTCGGAGGAGCTGGGTGACCGCCTGGGTGATGGCGTCGCGGCGACCTGTCCCCGGCTCCCCCGCCTTCGAGGGCGGGGGTCCGGCCGCGCCCTCGCGCGCCGCCGGCGCGCCGGCGTCAGCGGTGCCGTCCCCCCCGCTTCCCGTGCGGGCGGGGGCAGGTGCGGCCCCCACCCAGTCGGCCGCGCCGCTGTCCCACACCACGCCCAGCCCGGCCACGTGGTCGCGGGTGTACCCGTGGTGGGCCGCGTTGCCGCCGCTGGCGTTGGTGGCGATCATCCCGCCGAGCGTGCAGGCGGCGGCGCTGGCCGGGTCCGGGGCGAACCGGCGCCCGACCTTCGCCAGCTCCGCGTTGAGCTGGTGCAGTACCGCCCCGGCCTGCACGGTCACCGTGTCCGCGCCGACCGCCAGCACCTTCCGGAAGTGGACGCTCAGGTCGAGCGCGACGCCGCTGTTGAGCGACTCCCCGCTGAGGCCGGTGCCGGCGCCCCGCGCGGTGACCGAAACGGCGTGCTCGTGGCAGTAGCGCACCAGCGACGCGACGCTCTCGGCATCTTCGGGCACCGCGACGAGTTGCGGCTCGATCTGGAACGGGCTGGCGTCGGTCGAGTACAGCCCGCGCGTGAGCCGGTCGAAGTGCAGCCGCCCGCGGAACAGGCCGCGCAGGTCGTCGGTGATTTGCTTGTGGTCGAGCACGGCGGCGCTACTTTCCGAACACGAGCGCCATCATCTCGCTTCGCGTCATGGGGTTGTCGAGGAACCCGCCGCGCATCGAACTCGTGATCGTCATCGCGCCGGGCTTGCGCACCCCGCGGAGCGTCATGCACGAGTGGCTCGCCTCCACCACCACGCCCACGCCCCGGGCCTTCAGGTGCGTCATGATGAGGTCCGCGATCTCCTCGGTCATGCGCTCCTGCACCTGCGGGCGCCGGGCCACCGCGTCCACCACGCGGGCCAGCTTCGAGAGGCCCACGATCCGCCCGTTCGGCAGGTACGCGATGTGCGCCTTGCCCATGAACGGCAGCAGGTGGTGCTCGCACATGCTGCTGAACTCGATGTCCTTGACCAGCACCATCTCGTCGTGCTTCTGCGTGAACGTCTTCTGCAGGTACGCGCCCGGGTCCGTGCGCAGCCCGGCGAACACCTCGGCGTACATGCGGGCCACGCGGTCCGGGGTGTCGAGCAGGCCCTCGCGGTC
>JBJSXS010000702.1:0-2901 GCA_046086545.1 Gemmata sp. | reverse complement strand
ATACCTGTCCGGCGGCGGCGCGGAGGGGAACCTCTCGCTGGGCGACAGGTACACGGCCGAGTTTGAGGCCGACCGGTACAAGCCGTCCACCGTGCGGCACCTGCTCACGTTCGACCCTTCGAAGGTGAGCAACGGGCCGGTGGCCCTGGACCCGAAGGCGCTCGGCGAGCAACCGCTCGACCAACCGGCGAACGACCCCGGCGCGCCGCCGGACGCCCCGCGGCGCCCGTACCGCCTGAGCTACGGGGATGCGAAGGTGTCGGGCGTCTACATCTTCAGCCTCACGCGATTGAAGGGCGAGAGAGACCCGCCGGGCACCCCCGCGGAGCAGCCGGACTACGCCGCGGTCGCGTTCAACGTGGACGCGGCGCGCGAGGGCGACCTCCGCCGGGCCAACACCGACGACCTCGCGACCCAGACCAACAAGGCCCCGCTCCACAACATCGAAGACCTGTCGTGGATCGACGACCTGAAGCAGAAGCCGACGGACATGTCGAGCCGGCGGTGGCTGTACCTGCTCATCCTGCTTGTGCTGCTGGCCGAGCAGGCGTGGGCGGTGCGCATCAGTTACCACACCAAGCCGGAAGACCTGGACGGCCACGCGCCCAGCGCCGCCGCGGCGTTCGCGCGCGCGACGGCGGGCCCGGTAGCGGAGGCCGAGGCGGACGCCGATGCGGTCGCCGCAAAATAGCTCAGCCCGACCGGGACCGCCGGCCTGGAACCGCGGGGCAGCACGACTCGTTTCGCACCGGTCCGACGGCGCCCGACTGAAAAAGTACAGCAACTGATTGCGGCGGCCCTTGGCGGGCGCGACACCAGCACGACACACGACCGAACACCGACGAGCGAGCGGATAGGCGATGAACGAAACGACAACCACGACCAAGACCGAGTTCGTGTTCCGGCGCCTGGGCGACTCGTTCGACCAGTTCACCGGCGACGTCTTCACCGTGTTCGTTGGGAACGTCGTCTCCCTAGCGCTCCTCGGCCTGCTCGCGGTGGCGGTCCTCGCGCGGGTCGTGTACCGGTTCGCGAACCCCGCGAGCAGGGGCAAGTCCGGTGACGGCAGCGCGCTCGGCGTCGTCTGGGGCACCATCGCCGGGCTGACCGCGTTCGCCGTGTTCCACGAGAGCGTTACCCTCATCGCGGCCGCCGGCGGCCAGACGGTCCCGCCGTGGCGGCTCGTCGTCGCCGGCCTCGCGGCGCCCGTGTGCCTCGCCGTCCTGGGCGTCGTTGCGTACTCGGTGGTGAAGTTCTTCCTGCCGACGCGGTCGGCCGTGGCCGCGCCGCGCGACCTGACCGCGCAGGGTCTGGCGCTCGGGTCCGGGCTCCTGTTCGGGGCGACGGTCGTGTGGTGGCTGGTCGCGTACTTCGTGCAGGACTCGCTACCGACCAAAGGCACGGCCGAGTCGTTCTCGACGGCCGGTCCCGGGAACGTGGTGAAGTGGGTCGCGCTGGTACTCGGGCTGTTCGTCCTCGGCTCGGTGTTCAACGTGATCATGTACTCCCGCGACTGCCGCACGGCCGCGTGGTATTACGCGCTGCCGCTGGCCGGCCTACGCGAGTTGGTGTACGCGATCCTCTGCACCGTGTTCCTGCTGCCCGCGATGCAGACGTGGGAGGACACGAACAAGCAGTCCCGCGTCGTGATCTTGCTGGACATCAGCCCGAGCGTCACCGACGTGACTGACGAGACGGGCGGCAGCACCGCCAAGAAGCGGATCGACGTGTTGATAGACGCGCTGACGGACGATAAGGTCGCTCTGCTGAAGGGCCTGCTTGAGAAGAACCCGGTCGCCGTGTACGCGTTCGGCACCCGGCTCGACGAAGCGCCCGCGATGATTGGTCAGAAGGAACCGGTGTGGTCGAAAGCCGAGTGGGACGCGTTCCGCCGGTACGACTTCAAGCCGTTCGTCCTTCGTGGGTTGTCGGACGCGGGCCGCGACCAGACGCGTGCGGCGCGCGACTGGGGCGACGGTCCCGGCACCGCGGACTGGGCGCAGGCCTGGTTCGCCAACCGCCAGCAGCTCGAGCTCGAGACCCAGCGCCGCAAGGCGAGCGACGGCGCGAAGCCGGCCGACAACTTCGCGTGGCTCGCGGAACTGACCGACGCCGACCTCGACACCCTCGGGAAGAACCTGCAGAAGCTCGACAAGCGCATCGACGTGGCCCGCACCATCACGCTCGGCACGAACGTACCGGACTCCATCACCGCCGCGATCAACCGCGAGTCGGCGAACATGGTGCAGGGGATCATCGTGCTGTCCGACGGGCGCAGCAACCTCGGCTCGGACACGAGCTACGCGGAGTTGCGCGAGCGCGCGACCCGGGAGAAGATCCCGGTGTTCACCGTCACCGTGGGCGAGGACCGCGAGCGCGTCGCCATCGCCATCACTGACATTCAGGCCCCGGACAGCGCGCCGATCGACGAGGCGTGGAAGATCATCGTGGAAGCGGACGGTGCGAACCTCGCCAACCGCGAGGTGGACGTGGTCCTCGACCTGTGGATGCCCGGGCGCGACGTCAAGGTCCAGCACCCGGACCTCCAGGTTCCGCAGAAAATCCTGTTCGCGCCGGGCGACCCACCGCACGGGCAGTCGGAGTTCGTGATCGACCCGGCGAAGTTGCCGGAGACGCTCACCGAACCGTCGAAGGACGCGGCCATTGCCAAGCGGGTGCTGAAGGAGGGCAAGTGGTCCGCCCGCGCCCGCATCCCGCGCGACCCCCAGGAGGCGTTCGCCGACCCGGAACACGTCAGCACGATTCGCGAGGTTAACGTGGTGCAGCAGAAGCTGCGCATCCTCTTGATGGCCGGGGCCCCGGTGCGCGAGTTCCACTACCTCCGCACGCTGCTGGTGCGTGAGGTCGCCGACAAGCGCGCGACGCTCACCACGTTCGTGC
>JBJSXS010000701.1:0-5767 GCA_046086545.1 Gemmata sp. | reverse complement strand
GGCGCTACCTGATCGAACTCAACAGCGGGCGACTCCGCGTCGGCGCCAAGCGGTACCGCGAACTGCTGGCACAGCACGAGACGCCGCCGACCGATGAGCCGACCGCGCGCCCGGACGCTCCGCTCGTGCAGGGGGGCGCGGCGACGGGTGCGTCCGACACCGTGACCGGGCCGAAGGCGATCACCGTGAGCGTCCTCGGGTCGGTGAAGGCGGGCAAGTCGAGCCTGGTGAACGCGCTGCTGGGGCGGGCCGCGGCGCCCGTGGACCGGCTCCCGGTGACGGCGGGCATGCGCTACGATTACGCGCTGCCGGGCGGGCAACCGGTGAGCCTGCTCGACACCACCGGCTACGGGCAGGAGGGGCCGAGCGACGCGGACTTCGCCGCCGCGGGCGAGGCCTCGCGCGACGCCGACCTCGTCCTGCTCGTCACGCCGGCGACGGTCCCGGGGCGCGGGCCGGACGTGAACCTGCTCGACCGGCTGCGCGCGTGGTTCGCGGAAAGGCCGCACCTGCGGATGCCGCCGGTGGTGGCGGTCGTCTCGCACATCGACCTGCTCAGCCCGAAAGCGGAGTGGGCACCGCCCTACAACTGGAAGACCGGCACGCGCCCGAAGGAGGCCAACATCCGCGAGTGCCTCGAAGTGGCGAAGGAGCAGTTCGGCGACCGCGCGACGGCCCTCGTGCCCGTCTGCGGGCGCGAGGGCGAGCGCTTCGGCATCGCGGAGGGCCTGGTGCCGGCCATCGTCTCGCACCTCGACCACGCCCGCGGCACCGCCATCCTGAAAGCGTTCGACAGCGCGGCCGACGAGCACAAGTACGAGAAGCTCGGCGAGCAGGTGCTGGCCGGCGGCAAGCAGGTGCTGAACGTGCTGCGCGACGTGCTCGGAAAGAAGTAGAGGGCCGGTCGCCAATCGGATGCCGTCAACCCGTGCCGTTGAAGTGCCCCTTGAACTGCCCGGGGTGCGCTACCAGTTCGCCGTACATCTCGGGCCGGCGCCAGTTCACGCGGTCGATCTCGTAAGTGCCGACGCACGTCACCACCTTCTTCTGCCGCGCCGCCTCCGGGTTCACCTCGATCAGGAAGGTCGCCTCTTCGCCCTCGGGCGCGAACTGCAGCACGTTTCCCATGTAGTCCGCGGCGGAACTCTTGCCGATGTAGGTGAACCCGCTCTCGTCGCCGACGCGGTTCACCGCGAGGTAGTAGATGTGGTTCTCCCACGCCCGCGCCGCGGACACCAGTTCCGCCATCTTGCGGGCCGCGGTCGCCCAGTTGGTCGGCAGCACAACGAGGTCCGCGCCGAGTAGCGTGAGGACGCGGGCGCACTCGGGGAAGCTGCCGTCGAAGCAGATGTTCATGCCGATCCTGAGGCCGCCCAGGTCGTGGACCGCGAGCGGCCGGTCGCCCGGGTCGGTGAACCGGTCGGCGCCGAGGCAGGGGAGGTGCAGCTTCCGGTAGCCCACCACGAACCCCTGCGGCCCGACCAGCGCGCACGCGTTGTAGAGCTTCCCGCCCGGGGCCGCTTCGAGCATCCCGAACACGGCCCACACGCCCAACTCGGCGCACACTTTTGCGACGAAATCGGTACTCGGGCCGGGTAGCGGTTCGGCCGCGGCCAGCGCGTGCCCGCGCGACTCGAACCCGTAGCCCGACAGGGCGCACTCGGGGAACACCACCAGGTGTGCGCCGCGCGCAGCGGCGTCGCGCAACTTCGCGACGAGCGCGACCCGGTTGGCGGCGGTGTCTCCGAGCGCGCAGTTCATTTGCACGCCGGCCACGGTCCAGTTCGACATGGGAGGCCTTTCACGCCAACTGCGCCCCTGTAGCCGCGGACTGTGGCCCCACTTGCGTGGCGCCGGGGCCACAGTCCGCGGCTACGAACGGAAGCGGCCCTCACGGGTTGGGTTTCTTCTCGGCGCGCTCGATCAGGTCGAGGTAGGTGCGCGCGGCCTGCGGCATGACGGCCACCAGGCGCCAACGTGCGGGCGCCTCGCGCCGCGCCTGCTTGAACCACTCCCGCGCCGCGGGGACGTCACCTTGCAGCAGCGCGAGTGTGCCGCGGCGCGAGAAGAACTCCGCGTCCTGGCGCATCTTGCCGGCGACGAACTCGCGCGCGCTGAGCGCGGCGCCGTACACGTCGAACAACGACCGGAAGGCGGCGAGCGACGGGAGCAAACCGCCGCCGGGAACCGGCGGCGGCATCCGCCCGAACTCGGCCAGCAGCAGCTTGTCGGGGTCGATCTTGGCCTTCGCGATCTCGGCCAGCAGCGGATCCAGTCCCGGGCCGCGCGGGTCGAGGCCCGCGAGCGTCTCACCCGCCGCGCGGTACTCGCCCGCGTGCAGCGCCGTCTGGTACTTGAGTTGGCGGACGATCGGCCCGAGCCGCATCGCGTCGATCGCGCCGGCCCGCTCCGGGGAGCTCAGCACCTTCAGGTTGTCGTCCGCGTCCTCGATCCGCCCCACGACCAGTTCGATCATCACCCGCTGGACGCCGGACAGCAGCACCCCGTCGCCGTAGTCCTTCTTGAGCACCTCGATGTCGGCGTCGACCAGCAGAGACCGTGCCTCACCGAGCAGGCACTTCTGGATCGCGGTCTCAACGAGGTTGGGCAGCTTGTCGCCGCGGCGCTTGGCCTCGTTGTACCCGCCGCGGTAGCGCACCTCCTCGTCGACCAGACTGCTCATCAGCCCTTCCACGTCCTTCTTCAGCGACTTGGCGTTTTCGACCTCCAGCGCGCTGTCGATGTCGGCGTACTCCAGCGCACGCTTGAGCGTGTCGCGGGCCAGGTCGATGGCCAGCACATGCGGGGTACCGTTGGCGTAGGGGCGGACCCCCTGCGGCACCTTGGAAGCCGGGAGCCGTTCCAGCGTGCCCTGCGGGGTCTCGTAAATGACCTGCCCGAGGAGGAACCCGAGCCCGGGCACGTCGATCGGGAACCCGGTGTGCGTGATCATCTCCTTACGGGTGCCCGGGTCTCGCCACCGCAGCGGCTTGCCCAGGTACGTGTCGGCCAGTTCCAGCGCCACCTGGGTGCCCATGGCGGCGAACTGCCCGCGCCTGTACCGCTCCGGGTGCGGCAGGCGAGCCAGGCACTGGTTGAGCGCGGTGACGCGCCCGAGCGCGCGCTCGCTCTCGGACAGGGGCAGGTCCGGGTCGCGCAGCGCCTGCGCGAGCGCGTAGTACGCGTCCGGCTGGTCCGGCTCCGCAGCGATGGCCCGCCGCGCGGCGCGAACGGCCAGCAGCGGCAGCGCGCGCTGCGCCGCGATGAACGCCTCGGTGTCCTCGTGCCGCGGCGGGAACCCGGTGGCACCGAACGCCCCGGCCCCGACCGCCGCGAGGTGGTGGTGCGCGTGCCGCGTCGCCGGGGCGTTGAAGAACAGCATCTCGGTGATGCCGCCCCGAATCTGCTGCCGGGCCATGAGGCCCTGCTTGAGCGCGAGCCACCCGAGACACTCGGCGGCCCCCGGCGGCGCGAGCCGCGCGGGCCGCGCGAACGCTTCGACGAGCTGGTCGGCCCCGGACTCGGGCTGTTTCAGCGGCTGCTGCAAATTGGTGTCGGGGGTTTTGACGACACCCGGGCCGAACGCGAGTGCCACCGGGTCCAGACGTAGCGCCGCGAAGGCCGGCGCGCCGCCCGTGCCCACCGGGCGCCACCCGAACACGGTCGTGTGCCCGTCCAGGTACCACACCGACCACTCGCCCCACCACTGGTACAGCAGGCGCGTGGCCGCCTGCGCGTACATTCGCAGGCCGGGGGTGTCGCTGGTGCCGCTGTGGACCGCGAGGTGGTCCGCGCCCCGCCGGGCCAGCACGTCGGTCGCCTCGCGCGGCACCGGCGGCTCGTCCTTCGTGCGGATCAGGCCCAGCCCGCGGCGCACGGTCACGTAGTCGGCCCACTCGTTCCGGTGGTGCCGGTAGCGGGTGTTGACGAACACCTTTTCTTTCGGAGCGTACCACGCGATGTAGTTCGCCAGGTCGGTGTGCGCGACGAACCCGCGGGCCTCGGCTGGCAGCGCGCCTTCGGCGCGCCACTTCTGGAACTGCTCGGCGGCCTTTTGGAGCGTCGGGTCCGGCTCGACTGCCCACGCCACCCGCCGCGCGAACGCGGGGCTGCTCACGTCCGGGTGAACCCACCCGGGGTACGCGAACACGCACAGCAGGCACACCGCCAGCACCGAGAGGATGCGCCCGCCCGACGAGCCGATCATCAGCAGTCGCGTGCGCGGGTCGCCCCAGGTTTTGAGCCGCGCCCGCGCCCCGGCCGCGTTCAACTGCGCCGCGACCAGCGGCACCGTCACCAGCGCGAAGAACGGGATCGCGAACACGCTGAGGAGGCTCAGCGCGCCGAAACCCACCCACAGCGCGACGTGGGTGGTGCGGACGCGCCCGCTGCCCAGCCCGAGCGCGACGCCGCCGGCCACGAGCAGGACCGCGTAGGCCAGCCCGTTCAGGTTGTACCCGAGCGCCGCGCTGTTCAGGTAGAGGTTGTCGTGCGGGGCCAGCGTGTAGACCTTCAGCCGCGGGTCGCCCTCGGTGCCGGGCGCGCCGATCAACTCGAACGGCAAGTCCCACACCCGGGCGTGGTGCGGGGTGAGGGTGCACGCGAGGACGCCTACGCCCAGCGCCTTCGCGAGCGGCTCCAGCTTCGGCAGGCGCCCGAGCGGCTCGCCCCCGACGTCTGTGTCGGGCTCGTCGGGTGCGTTGAAGCCGTACTTCTGTACGAGGTCGCCGAGCACCAGGAGCGCGAGCGCGAGCGGCCCGAGGAAGAACCACTGATCGCTGTTCGCCCACAACCAGAACAGCACCCCAACCGAGATGAACAAGCACCTGGGCTCGTTGCGCCGAGGCAGCGCGAACAGGATGTAAAGCAGGACCGCGAGGAACAGCATCGAGACGACGAGTGGGCGGAGGTTGAACTGCGGCACGCACGCGAGTACCGCGACGCAGGTGGCCGCGGCCCAGGGCCAGAGCGAAAACTGCGGCTTGCGGATCGCGAGCAGCACCGCGAACGTCAGCGCGACGAGCAGCGCCTTCGCCACGACGAGCACCTGCCCGGTGCCGCCGTACAGGAGGTACGCGACCCCGTCCGTGAGCCACGAGTGGTTCACCCAGACGCGGCCATCGGCGGCGTAGCTGAACGGGTCGCCGCCGCCCGGGAAGTACTCGCCGGCGAACAACCGCTTGCCGGTCGCGAGGTGGACCCACAGATCCGAGTTGCGGGCGGCGAACGACGCGGCGAGGAACGCGAGCAGCACGACCAACCCGGCGACCGCGGCATCGACGCCGCCGTACCACGCGGGCCACGTCGCGGGCCGGGGCGCGGCGAGCGGCGCCGGCGGCGACCCGGGGGTGTCGGCCCCCTGAGCTTCGGCGGTAGGTTGCGGCTGCCCGTCCGGCGCGCCGGGCGCGGGGCCGCCCGTGTTCCCATCTCCTGGCGGCGGCGGAGGCGGGGGCGGCGGGGCGGACAGCTTCACGACGACCTCGTCACTGTTGGCGCGAATGCGGACGTGCAGTCACGCTAGGTTCTCCCACAAGTACGGTCAAGCGGCCCGGCGGGTTCGCCCGGGCGGGCCCCATTGCGCGGAGAAGCGGTAACGCCCACCGCACGCCTCGTTGCACTCGTGGCAGTGACGGGCGCTTGAGCGTCGGGGGTGATCGGCCCGCGACGAAGCCCCCGCCCGCAATGCGCTGACCGCGGGCGGCGCAGTTCGGCTTGTCAGCGGGAGCGGAATTGGTTCCAATCCACTCCGTCTGCACGCACCGAAGCA
>JBJSXS010000700.1:0-4266 GCA_046086545.1 Gemmata sp. | reverse complement strand
GCCAGGATCGCGCTCAGGAGCGCGGGCCAGTCGGGGTGGTTCATGCTCACACCCGCTCGACGCGGTACGCCACCGGGTACGTCGCGTAGTCGAAGCTGTTCACCTCGTTGCGCGTGCTCGCGGTGTAGGTCAGGTCGGTGCCGTCCACGATGGTGACGCGCACCAGCCCGCGCTCGCCCGCGCGCAGGGCGCCCGCGTGGACGACCGCCGTCGCGAGCCGCGAATCGGTGGTATACACATCCGTGCCCCATACGTTCCCGTCGGTGCGCCCGGTCACCTCGAAGAGGGCCGCGCGGCCCGCGTCCGAAGGGGTGAACTCCGTCAGCACCCCCGGGTCCGGGCGCACCCCGAGCAGGTCGCTGCGCAACTGCCGCACGCGGGCGCGGATCGCCAGCGCTTCGTCCAGAAGCCCCTCGCGCGCGTACTGCTGCTGGAGGTCGCGCAGGCGCTCAAGGAGGGCACGCACGAGGGGCGCGAGTTCGCGCGTGGTGTTGTGCTGGACCGCGGCCAGTTCCACCTCCGCCCGCGCGCGGACCTGCTCGCACTCGCGCTCGGCCCGCGCGCGAGCCTCCGCGGACTCCCGCTCCGCTTGCTCGCGCACCGCGGCGATGGCCCGCTCGGCGGTCCGCACCGCGGCCCGCGCCTCGTCGGGCAGGTCGTCGAGGCCGAACAGTTCGTTGTCGTCGCTCATTGGAGCCTCGTGATGAACCTATCCCCGGCCCCGTCCCTGCCGGGCCGGGTCGAGCGGCACTACAGGGCTCGACTTTCTGCCCTGCCCGCCACGGGCGGGGCCGGGGGGCGGTCCGTCTGCGCCCATCCTGCTACGAGACGCGATGCGCCCGCGGGTGTAATATTCCTGCACTCCCCCCCCCCACCGAGACGCGCGATGGCCGCACCGAACGCCTTCCAACCGATCCCCGGTCAGGACGACTTGCAGCAGGTCGCGCGCGACCTGTCGTTTCGTCCCTGCACGAACCCCGCCCCGCAGGTGCTGACGCGCGAGCAGATCGAACGGTTCAACCGCGACGGCTACCTGATGCCGCTTCGCATCTTCAGCACCGCGGAAGTCGCGGAGCTACGTACATACTTCGATAAACTCCTCGCGAAGTACATGTCGGAAGGCAAGGACAGCTACTCGATTAGCTCCGCGCACCTGCGGCACGGGCGCGTCTGGGACGTGCTCACGAACCCGCGCGTCGTCGCCGTCGTGAGCGACCTCCTGGGCGAGAGCGTGGTCGCGTGGGGCTCCCACTTCTTCTGCAAGATGCCGCGCGACGGCAAGACGGTGAGCTGGCACCAGGACGCGAGCTACTGGCCCCTCACCCCGTCGAAGGCGGTGACGGTGTGGCTCGCCATCGACGACGCGGACCGCGGCAACGCGTGCATGAAGTACCTCCCGGGCACGCAGGGGTTGGGGCACCTCACCTACAAACTGAGCGAGACCGACGAGAGCAACGTGCTGAACCAAACTGTGGCCGACGTGGAGAAGTACGGCGCCCCGGTGTACGTCGAACTCGGGGCCGGCGAGGCGTCGCTGCACTCTGATCTGCTGCTGCACGGCTCCGAAGCGAATCTCAGCGACCGCCGGCGCTGCGGTCTCACCTTGCGGTACACCACCGGCGACGTGCGCGCCTACATGGGTTGGGCCGACAAGGGCGTGATCGTGAAGGGCGGGCAACCGGACCAGTGGGGCAACCGCCCGCGTCCGGAAGAGGACTAAGAGCGGTCCGGCCCGGCCCTGCCTGGCGGCTTCCCGACCTGCGCGCGCAGGTCGCGCACCTCCTGCCGCAACTCGCGGAGCAGCACGCTCTGCGCTTCCAGGTGTTCGAGGACGATGCGCACCTCCTCCTCGGCCTTCAGGTTGATCTCGTAGTCGTTCTGGGCGCGAACCCGGTCCAGCGCCGCGACCCGGTTCTGGCTCATCATGATCATCGGCGCGGTGTACGCGGCCTGCATCGACAGGAACAGGTTCAGCAGGATGAATGGGTACGGGTCCCAGTGCTCGATCCAGGCGACCACGTTGAGCGCCGCCCACATCACCAAAATAACCGTTTGAATGATGATGAACCGCCACGACCCGACGAGGCCCGCGACGCGGTCGGCCGCCCACTCGCCCAGCGTGAGCCGCTCTGCGGCGACCGCGTAGACGTTGCGCACCGGCGGGTGGTCGTGCTCGTACGGCTCTGGAAACTCCGGTTGCATGCGCAGGCACCGTTGTGGGTGAGAGCGGAGAGCGAGCGGTGCGGACAATCTAACGACTCGCTCTCGATCTGATAACGTCAACCCGGTGGAGATCCGCGGGGCAGGGCAGAGCATGGTTCCGCCGAAGTGCCGCGCGTTGAGTCGCGCCTGGCCGGGTTCGCCCGACCGCGTGCGCGATCCCGGCTCGCGACCGGCCCAGCGCGGCACGTTGTTCTACTTCCAGGCGCGGTTGATCGGGCGGGCGCCGGTGTGCGTCGCGAGCGACGGCCGATCGTACACCAGCGGCGCGGCGGTAAACACCCTCGCCTTGCAGGTGCCGCGGCACGGCACCACAAAGCGGCCCGCGCGGGGAACGGCCCGCCGTTCCCTGAGAAGAGTGTGTGAAGGTCGTTCCCGCCTTCGGCCGAGCCGATATAGTTGTGTGGGGGGGTGGAGAGCCGTCCCCGCACCGGGGCCCGCCCATGTCGCGCCGCCTGTTCGCGGAACTGTTCGGAACGTTCGTGCTGGTGTTCGCCGGGACCGGCGCCATCGTGTTCGACGCGGTCAGCCCCGGCAAGATCGGGCACGTCGGCGTCGCGCTCACGTTCGGCCTGGTCGTGTTGGCGATGGCGTACGCGGTCGGCGGTGTGTCCGGGGCGCACCTGAACCCGGCCGTCACGCTCGGGCTGTGGCTCGCGCGCCGCGTCCCCGGGCGGGACGTGGTGCCGTTCGCCGTCGCGCAACTGGCCGGCGCGTTCGCGGCCAGCGCGCTGCTGTTCGCCCTGTACCCGAACCACGAGACGCTCGGCGCGACGCTCCCCCACGGCCCGCCCTGGCGCGCGTTCGTGCTCGAGGTCTGGCTCACCGCGGTGCTGGTGTTCGTGATCCTCGCCGTCACCGCCGCGGACCCGCCCGTGCGCGCGCTCGGCGGCCTCGTCGTCGGCGCGGTGATCGCGCTGGAGGCGCTGTTCGCCGGGCCGATCTCGGGCGCGAGCATGAACCCGGCGCGCTCCGTCGCGCCGGCGGTGGTGTCCGGCAGCGTCCAGCACCTGTGGGTGTACGTGGCGGCGCCGCTGCTCGGCGCCCTGGTCGCGGTCCCGACGTGCGCCCTGATCCAACAACCCGGCTGCTGCAAAGGAACGTGCCCGTGAGCGAGCGCAAGATCCGCGTGCTGTTCGTGTGCGTCGAGAACAGCAACCGGAGCCAGATGGCCCAGGCGTTCGCGCGGCTGTACGGCGGCGACCGCGTCGAGGCGCTGTCCGCGGGCAGCCGCCCGAGCGGGCGCGTGAACCCGAGGGCGGTCGCGGCGATGGCCCAACTGGGCTACGACCTGACCTCGCACACGTCGAAGGGGCTGGACGAGTACAACGGCCAGGAAATCGACGCGGCCGTCACGATGGGCTGCGGCGATGCGTGTCCGCTGGTGCGGGCGGCGCGGCGCTACGACTGGCAGATCCCCGACCCGCGCGAGATGCCGCCCGACGAGTTCAATAAGGTCCGCGACCTCGTCGGCGCGAAGGTCCGCGAGCTGCTGGATGAGTTAGGGGGCCGCTCGCCTTCGGCTCGCGGCTAGCAGCTTCCGGGCGCGTCACCCGCTACCTCTGCGCACGGGGCGGCAGACGTGCGCCCGCGCCCGGGCAACGCACCAAACCGACACCGTACCCCAGCCCGACCTCGACTTCGTGGCGGCCGACTGCCGCAAGCGCCCGGAGTTGTACAAACTGGGCCGCGGCGGGTACGTTGCCCGTCGAAGCGTCAGCACCGATTTGCTGCCGCACTGGCCGCTCAAGACGCCCGGAACCGCCATGCGTCGGTCGCGGCCCGTCACAAGCTCTTTCGCGCGCACAAGAATGCTGGCGCCTTCGTCGGCACGGGCGCGGCGCGGAAGCTCACCCACACGGGGTACGCGTGCGCGCGGCGGTGTTCGACGCGCTGTGTAAGAAGGTCGAGACCGATCCCACCTGCGCGAAGCTCAAGACCGACTGCGAGCGGAAGCTAGGCTGACACTTTGACCGCTTGCTGCCGCGCGGGTCCGCGCCAGCGCCCCGGCCGCGGGCCGCACGTAGCCGCCGGCGGCGACAGCGG
>JBJSXS010000699.1:0-3854 GCA_046086545.1 Gemmata sp. | reverse complement strand
GGTCCGCCGAGCAGGTGACCGTCTTTCCGTCTTCCAGTTCGACGCGGAACACCGGCTTGCGGCCCGAATGCGCGACGCCGGCGACCCGGCCGGTGGTGAACGTTCCCGACGCCTCGTCCAAGCAGCGCAGCCGGAGGAGCTTGAGGCGCGAGCGGCCGTGCGGGGTCTGCGTCATCTGGTACAGGTTCGCGATGGGGCGCTTCTTAACCCCCTCTCGCCGGCCCCGGCATTTGTGGTCACTGTACACGAGCGTGTCGCCCGTCAGGCAGTACCCGAACCCGGCCCGGTGCCGCACCAGTTCGTGCGTGAGGCTGCGCGACACGCCGGTGACGAGCAGGTTCCACACCGCGTGCTCCAGGACCGAGCCGTGGCCCACTTCCTTGATGTGGTGCAGGTACGCGGCGTTCCCGCCGGGGCGCGGCTTCGCGAAGCTCATGTAGCACACGCGGCCCGCCGTCTCGGTCAGCACCTCACCGGCGACCTCGCTGTCGCTCTCCCACGAAACGCCGTGGTCCGTCAGGAACCGGTCGAGCTCGCCGGCGTCCACGGTCTGCCGGCCCAGGACATAGACGGACGGCTCAAGGATGACGCGAATGCCGGTGTCCACGTGATTCGCCCGCGGGGTTGGCACGACCATGCGATATGCGAGTCCGTGCGTTACGATGTATCTTACCCATCGGCCGCCCCGGTTGTGTGAATTGAGTCCGAGTGCCCATGCCCCGTTTCGCCGTGTCACAAGCCGCTGCGCACGAACTGCTTCCGGCGTGCCGGCTGCTGTTCGCGGCGCGCGCCGAACACAGCCGCGACCGGCTGCTGTCCGACCGCGACGCGTCCGGGCTGTTTGTCGCGTGCGGCGGCGGTCGCTTGTGCGGGGCGGCGCTGGTGCAGGTGCTCCCGGGCGCGCTGGGTGTCGCGTACCCGCCCCGCGGGGAGCCCGTCGAGGCGGCGGACGCGGTCACGGCCGCGGCGTGCGAGTGGCTCCGCGCGCGGGGCGTTAAGGTGTGCCAGGCGTTTGCCGCGGCCGAGGAGCGCCCGGAGATGGCGCCGCTGGAGCGGGCCGGGTTCCGGCACGTCACGCAGTTGGCGATGCTGCAACGGGACTTCTGGCCGACCGACCCGCTGCCGCGCGCGGCCGAGCCGCTGTCGTTCGTCGCGCACGCACCGCCCTTCGCGGGCGACTTCGCCCAGACGCTCCTCGCCACACACGAGGCGACGCTCGACTGCCCCGAGCTGAACGCGCCGCGCACCCCGGGCGAGTTGCGCGCCGGGTTCGCGACGAGCGGCGGCGAGGCGTACCTCGCGTGGGAGGGGGGCGGGCCGGTCGGGGTGGTGATGTTCGAGCCCGGCGCGGAGCCGGGCGCGGCCGAGCTGACGTACCTCGGCGTGGTCCCCGCCGCGCGCGGCCGCGGGCTGGGGGCGGAATTGCTCAAGTTCGCGGTAGCCGAGGCGTCCCTCGCGCGCGGGGCGGTTCTGAACGTGTCGGTCGATGTGCGCAACACACCCGCGATGAAGCTCTACCTCGGGCACGGGTTCCGGGAGTACGACCGGCGCGAGGTGTGGCTCGCGACGTGGCCCCGCGCCTGACTTCACTCCGATTCGATTCAAGTGCCATTTGGCCCGGCCGCCCCGGCGCCCGCGCCGGCCGCGCACTGTTGCGCCGCCTGGCGCGACTTAAGCGCGCATGCCGGGCGCGCGTGACTGTGCCGAATGCGCCACCCCCCTCCCCCGGATAACACTGGGTACTGAGCTTCCGGCGCGTAGGCGCCGCGCCCGCGGCGCAGATACTTAAGGATTACAGTAACGCAACGGGGAGTTCCGTACGTGCCACCCCGATCCACCACCCGCGACCTACCGACGCAAGAACCGCCGGCCGCGGCCCCCGCGCGCCGGCCGGCCGGCGGCGCGGTGCTGGCCGACGCGGTGGCCGCGCGGCTCGGCGCGCTCCGGTTCAACACGTGGTTCCAGGGGCAAACGGCGTTCGTTCCGCTCGGCGGGCGGGTGGTCGTCGCGGTCCGCAACCACCACACCCACGACTGGCTCGAAAACAAGTTCGGCGCCGCCGTGAAGGAGGTGGTCGCGCAGGTGTGCGGCCCGAACGTTACGGTCCAGTGGGTGGTAGACGCAGAAATCCTCGGCGCGGGGCCCGCAGCGGCCGCGCCGGCGGGTCCGTCGAAAGCGGAGCCCCCGCCCCCCGCCCCCGCGCGGGCCGAGAACTTACTCACCGCCCCGACCCCCGCGCCGAAGCACCAGGTGGACATCTTCGGCGAACCGGTGCCCCAGCCCAAACCCAGGGTCAAGCGCGCCAACCCCGACGCAGAAGCCTTCGCGCGGCCGCTCGCGACGCAGCGGACCGGGCGCCGGTGGAAGTCGCTCGCCGATTTCGTCGGCGGGCCGTGCAACCGGGTCGCGCTCGCGTCGGCCCAGAGCGTGACCGAGGAACCCGGGCAGGGCGCGAACCCGCTGGTCATTCACGGGCCGACCGGCACCGGGAAGACGCACCTGCTTGAGGGCATCTACGTCGCCCTCAAGCGGCAGAGCGACCAGCGCCCGTGCTACGTCACCGCCGAAGAGTTCACCACCAAGTTCGTGCAGGCCTCGCGCCTCGGGAAGATGTCGCAGTTCCGGCGCCAGTTCCGCGAGTGCTACACGCTGCTGCTCGACGACCTCCACTTCCTCGCCACCAAGAAGGCGACCCAGGAGGAGTTCCTGCACACGTTCGACGCGCTCCTCGCCGACGGCCGGCAGGTGGTCGTGGCGACCGACTGCCACCCGCGGCTGGCGGACGAGTTGATGCCCGAACTGGTGGACCGCCTGCTCGGCGGCGCGGTGTGGTCGCTGCAGCCCCCGGACCCGGAGACGCGGCTCGAGATCCTGCGCAAGAAGTCGTGCGGCGCGAACCCGACGATCCCGGACGCGGTGCTGAAGGCGCTCGCGAACACCCTCCGCGGCAACGTTCGGGAGCTCGAAGGCGCGGTCAACAGCGTGCGCCACTACGCGAAGGTGACCGGGCGCCCCGCGGACATGGCGACCGCGCGCGAGGCGCTCGGCGACCTGCTGCGGCACGCGGTGCGAGTCGTCACCGTCGCGGACGTGGACGGCGCGGTTTGCACCACCCTCCGGCTCGTGGCAGGGACGCTCCAGTCGAAGGCGCGGACGTGGGCGGTGAGCCACCCGCGGATGATCGCGATTTTCCTGTGCCGCAAGCACACCGCAGCGACCTACGGCGAGGTGAGCAAGCACTTCGGCGCGAAGACGCACAGCACCGCCGTGGCCGCAGAGAAGAAGGTTCGCGGGTGGCTCGACAAGGGCGACAGCGTCGCCATCGGTGACCGCGCGTGGCCGGTCAAGGAACTCGTGGACCGCGTCGAGCGCGAACTCCAGAAGTGAGCGCGGCGGCAGGGGTGCCGCGAACGTTCGCGAGTACAGGCGGCGAGCGGTGGCCGAGCACGGCGCGTGCTTCGTCGCCACCCGCGCGGTGCAGGCGTGAGCCGCGCCCGCTCGATACCCCTTCCGATCGCACCGGCGGCGCGGCCGCTACCTACCGGTGACGCTCCAGCGCGCGCTTCGCCTCCTGCGTGCGGAACGCGGCGGGCGAACCGCCGGCGAGCTCCTTCAGGAACGCGCGCGCCTCGGCCGTGTCGAGCGCGTCGAGCAACTCGATGGCGCGGGCGTCGGCGACCCGGGCCGCCTCGGCGCCGGTGCCGGTCCACTTCTTGACGAACGCCTCGGCCCGCGCCCGCGCCTCGGGCGACGGCAGTTTGGCCGCCCGCTCCCGCACCGCGGGCACGCCGGTCTCGCCGTAGGCGTCGCATTCGCGTGACGCGGCCTCGCGGAGCGCGAACCCGCCGTCGCAG
>JBJSXS010000698.1:0-11062 GCA_046086545.1 Gemmata sp. | reverse complement strand
CGCTTCGCGCGTCACTCAGTTCTTCTTCTTCGGGTCCGCCTTCGGGCTGGCGATGTCCTTCGGCGGGTTCGGGTCCTTGCCGAGGATGATCGCGTACTTGACGCGCAGGTCGTCCTCGGTCACCTTGGTCGCCGGAACGGTCTTGTCGCGAATCAGGATCACCTCGACGATGGTGCCGGGGGACAGCTCGAACGGGCTGGACGCGTACCCGGTCACGCCGGGCGGGCTCCGCAGTTCCTCAATCTCTTTCTGCGTGTACGGCAGCTTCTTGCCCTTCTCGTCCAGCTTCGGCGGCAGAGATTTGTTGCGCACCAGCGACTGGGGAACGAACTCCAGGTCGTAGTCGTGGTGCTGCTCCTTGAACTGCACCTGGGGCTGGTTCGGGCGGTTCGTGTTCTGCTGGTACGGGTTGCGGAAGTTGCGGTTGTTCTGGTTGAGGTTCGGCCGGCGGTTGTTGTTGTTATTGTTGTTCCCACCCTTTATCTGCTGTTGCTCGTACCACGTGATCCGCAGTTTGATGCCCTTGTCGTCAGCCTTCACCACCTCGCCCACTACGTCGGTGACGAACGCGAACCCGGACCAGTCCGGTGCCTTGGCCGGCGGCTCTTTCGGCTTGGGGTCTTCGGCCACGACCGGCAGCGCGACCAGCGACGCTCCGAGTACGAACGCGAACGCGGCCCGCGATGCCACCCGTCTCATGCCCTCTCCTCCGTGCAGCTCTCTAGCCCCGCATGTTCATTAAACGCACTTGCGACGAAAAGGTTCCCAAACTGCGGGCGGGGAAACCCGAAACGGCGCCGAGCACGAGTTCCGAAACAGGCCGTGTGCCCTTGTTTCGCAACTCGTGCTTCGACGTATGTGCTTCCAGCACAGCGGGTTCAGCGGCGGATGACCGGCTGCGCGACCGGCATGACCGGGGTGTTGTAGCTCTTGTATTGTGTGGACTTGTACATGGTCGGTGCCGGCAGCGAGCTCGGCCCGGACTGGAACTTCGGCTCGATCCGCTTGATGCTGAACAGGTTGTTGATGGTCTTGATGTACCCGTTGTTCTCGATGCTCCCGGCGGTCTGCTGGCCCACCAGGTTGATGGTCCCGGCGGCCAGGTTGGCCGCCAACTTGCTCGGCTGAACTACCAGTTTTTTGGTATCGATGGGCCGGAACTCGACATCGCCCGCGTTGGCCGGCGCGCCGACCACCAGCGCCACCGTCACGATGCCACAAACGACCCAGCGCATGGCGCGGCCCCCCTGGAAGTGCGGCGGCTGTTCTGCCCGCAGAGCGAGCCCCCCGGCCGCTCTTGTGTGTGTGCGAGGGCTGTGGCATACCGTCGGTCCTGTCGGTGTCAACCGAATTCCGCCGGCGGGCGCGTTTTCTCCGGCTCGGGGCGTCCGGCTCGGACCGGTCGATCTTCCGCAACCGGCGATCGCGAACTATTATCCAGACAGGCCGCACCCTCTCCCGAACCAAGGCCCGACCATGAAAGCTCTGATTTTGGCCGCCGACGGCTTCGAGGACTTGACCCTGTTCCTGCCGTGGTACCGGCTCCGCGAGGCGGACGTGGGGGTGCGGCTCGCGTGCCCGATGATGCACGCGGTGACCGGGCTGCACGGGTACGCGGTCGAGCCGGACCTGGCGATCCACGACGTGAACCCGGCCGAGTACGACCTGCTGCTGATCCCCCACGGCCCGGCCGCCGAGCGGCTGCGCCAGCGCGAGGAGGCGGTGGACGTGGCCCGCACGTTCATCGAGGACGGGATGAAGGTGGCCGCCATCGGCCACGGCGCGCAGCTGCTCATCAGCGCCGGCGCGCTCGACGGGCGCCGGGTCACCTGCTCCCACGGCATCCGGGACGACGTGCGGGCCGCCGGCGCGGTGTACCGGGACGCGGCCGTGGTGGCCGACGGGAACCTGCTGACGTGCCGCGGCGCCGACGACCTGCCGGCGTTCGCGGCCGCGCTGATGGCCCAACTCGGGCTCAGCGGCGGGACGGCCGTGCCGCCCGACGTCACGCCCCCCCCGGAAACGAAGGGGCGCAAGGCCCAGCCCACCTCGCTGCAAGGCGGGTGAGGCCGCGCTCACTCCGGCTCGATGCTCGCCGGCAGCCCGCGGTCGGCGAACTGCTCAACGAACAGTTCGGCGCGCTCCAAGTGCGTCACCAGAACGAGAGAGCGCCCGCGGTGGTGGGCCTCCCACATTCGGTACTCGGCCTCGGCGGTGCCGAACCGCGTCACGTCCATCACCGCGCGCGTGACCTGCACGAGGTCGGCGTCGGGCGCGCGGTGCAGAACCACTTTGAACCGACGGGGAAAATAGCCGCCGCGAGCGAACAAGCTCAGGCGGTCGTTCCGCCGGGACGGGGGGCGGAGTGACATGGCGGCCTCGTGTTGCCCGGTGCGCCTGGCGGCGACTCGGCCCGAGGGGAAGGGGACAGCCTCGGGCCGCCTGTGCTCCCGAACGAAACCCACACCAACCGTACCGCGCCCCGCGGCCCCCGGTCAAACCGTGGGGCCCTCGCGGCGCGAGCGTGCCAAGAAACCGGGCGCGAACGTGCCGGTTGTGACGTGCGCCGCGCGCCGCGCGCGACCGAGTCCCGGGCGAGTCCATCGGCCGGCCTGTAAGCCGGGTTTTGTCTTCGCCCGCGAGGGCGGAGACGGTCATTTATCTAGCCCCGCCGTTGCCGGCGGGGTCGAGCGGTCTACCCGGGGATCGTAACGGGCCGGGCCGGCCCTGTCCCCTGCTTGACCTTGCTTCCGGTGGGGTTTGCCGAGCCGGCGGGTCACCCCGCCGCTGGTGCGCTCTTACATTAAGGGCCGAAGCCCCGCACCTTTTCACCCTTACCCCCTGTGGAAGGACGAGGGACGAGGGACGGGGGACGAAACGAGACATGGCCAGCGACCGAGTACGAACCCGGCGCGGTCCTGCTCTATTGCACCCTTCATCCTCGTCCCTCGTCCTGCCACAGGGGGCGGTACACTTTCTGTTGCACTTTCCCGCCCGTTGGCGGTGCGGGCCGGGACGCCCGCGACCGTTACCGGGGGTGGACGTTATCCACCACCGCGCCCTGCGAAGCCCGGACTTTCCTCCGGGGGCCGTGTTCGGCTCTCAGTTCTCAGCTCTCAGCCGGCACACCGCAGCACGGCTGTGCTGCGGCTGCTCTGGACTGAAAACGGGGAGCCGAACACGGCCCCAGGCGACCGTCCGGCCGACCGATGGACCCACAGGCATCGTAGCCCGACGCCCCGCGAAAAGAAGGGACGGGTGAAGTGTCCAAAAGGTTCTCGCGCCGGCTCGTAAGATGACCGCATGGCGATCGCGCGTTTGGAATGGCAGGAGTACGCACCGGACGGGTTCGCGGGCGGGGCGGTGACCGTCGGCAACTTCGACGGGGTCCACCGCGGGCACCTCGAGCTGGTGTCGGCCGCTCGCGCGCTGGCACTGCGGGCGGGGGGGCCGGCGGTGGTGGTCACGTTCGACCCGCCGCCCCACCAGGTGCTGCACCCGGGCACCGAGCGCCCGCCGCTCACCACCGTCCCGCACCGCGCGGAGTTGCTGCACGCGGCCGGGGCCGATCACGTCGTCGTGTTGCGCACCAGCCCGGCGCTGCTCGCGCTCAGCCCCGAGGCGTTCTTCGAGGACGTGCTCGCGAAGCAACTCGGCGCGAAGGCGCTGGCGGAGGGCTACGACTTCCGGTTCGGCCGCGGGCGCGCGGGCACCAACGCCACGCTCCGCGCGCTGTGCGCGCCCGCGGGCCTCGCGTTTCAGGAGGTGCCGCCGTTCAAGGTGAACGAAGAGCCGGTGTCGAGCAGCCGCGTGCGTGCGGCCCTCGTGCGCGGCGACGTCCAGCGCGCGAACGAACTGCTGGGCCGCGCGTACCGGATCGCGGGCGCGGTCGTGACCGGCGCGCGGCGCGGCCGCACCATCGGGTTCCCCACCGCGAACCTCGGCGACGTGGGCACCGTGGTGCCCGGCAACGGCGTGTACGCGGTCCGCGCGACGGTGGACGGGGCGGCGCACCCGGCCGCCGCGAACATCGGCCCGAACCCGACCTTCGGCGAGGACGCGCGGAAGATCGAGGTTCACCTGATCGGCTTCGCCGGCGACGTGTACGGCAAGCGCGTGGGGGTGGAGTTCGTCGCGCGCCTGCGCGAGACGATGGCGTTCAACGGCCCGGGCGAGTTGGTCGCGCAGTTGAAGCAGGACGTCGAACACGCGAAGGCGGTCCTTCGGTAGCGCTCGCCCCGCAGGGGCAAGAGGGGTCCGTGGAACTGAAGCGGCGCGTCGAACACGCCCTGAAGAACGAGATCGCGCCGGCGCTGCTACTCGACGGCGCCGGCATCGAGGTGCTGGAGGTGACGGACGGGGTCGCGTCGGTGCGCCTGTCCGGGGCGTGCGCCGGGTGCCCCGCCACGATCATGACCATCCTCACGTCGCTCGAGGACGAGTTGCGCAAGAAGGTTCCTGAGGTGGAAATCCTCGAAGCGGTCCCGTGACCCCGTTGACCCGCGACCCGAAGGGGAGCGCGGCCCCTCATCATGTTCCTCGGCTACAACACGAACGGGTTCGCCCACCACCGGCTCGAAGACGCCATCGAGGTGCTCGCGGCCCTCGGCTACCGCGGGGTCGGGCTGACGCTCGACGTTCATCACCTCGACCCGTTCGCACCGGACTTGCTCGGGCGCGCCGCGGCGGTGCGGCAGCGCCTCGAGCGGCACAACATGCGGTGCGTGATCGAGACCGGCGCCCGGTTCCTGCTCGACGCGCGCCGCAAGCACCACCCGACGCTCCTGAGCCCCACGCCCGAAGAGCGCGACGCGCGGCTCGAGTTCCTCGAGCGGTGCGTGGACGTCGCCAGCGAACTGCGCGCCGACTGCGTGAGCTTCTGGTCCGGCGCCGCGACCGACGCCGCCCCGCACGACGAACTGATGCGCCGCCTCACCGACGGGTGCAAGCGGGTGGTCGAGCGCGCCGAGCGCGCCGGCGTGGTGCTCGCGTTCGAGCCGGAGCCGGGCATGTTCATCGACACGATGAGCAAGTTCGAAGAGTTGCACCGCTGGGTCGGGCGCGCGGACGTGTTCCGCCTAACGGTCGACGTCGGGCACCTCGTCTGCAACCGCGAACTGCCCGTCAGCACGTTCCTGGAGCACCACGGCGGCGAGTTGTTCAACGTCCACATCGAGGACATGCGCGCCGGGACCCACGATCACCTGATTTTCGGTGCGGGTGAGGTGGACTTCGCCGACGTGTTCGCCGGGCTGCGCGCGGCGAACTACACGAACGGCGTGTACGTCGAGTTGAGCCGCCACAGCTACGACGCGGTGAGCACCGCGCGCGGGGCGACGGCGTTCCTGGCGCCGTTCCTGGGCGGTGGTTAGCGCCCCTTCGGGACGGACGCTCGGCACCGGCGCGTGGGGCGCCGGCGCTCGGAGCCAAACACCAAGCACTACTTCTTGCCGAAGCAGTACAAGCTGGTGACCGTGCGGACGTAGGCGCGGCCGTCGGCGAACGCGGGGGTGGCGAACGCCGGCTCGCCCAGCGGCGCCTTCGACACCTCCTCGAACTTCTCGCCCGCCTTCACCACCGCCACCTCGCCCCGCTCCGACACGACCAGCAATTTGTCGCCGATCAGGATCGGGGACGCGGACACCGACGCGTTCTCGAACACGCTCTCGGCCCACACGACCTTGCCGGTTTTCGCGTCCGCGCAGGTCACGGTGCCCTTGTCGCCGATCCACAGCAGCCGGTCGCCCTGCGGTAGCACGCACGGCACGTAGGGGGTGTCCTTCTTCTTGAGCTCCCACACCTTCGCCGGCTCCTTCTTGTCCGGGTCGATGGCCAGCATGTACCGGGCGCCGCTGCCGTCGCCGCTGTACACGATCAGCAGTCCGCCGGCGTACACCGGGTGCCCGATCACGCGCAGGGGCATCTCGCCCTTGGGCCATGCGACAGGGTGTTCCCAGTTCACCTTCCCGGTGGCCGGCTCGTAAGAGGTGACGGCGGTGGTGGTGCCGAGGAGCAGCTCCGCCGGCCTGCCCGGGCGCTGCAGGATGAACGGCGTGGAGTAGCAGGCGCGGTGCGACTTGCGCGGCGCGATCCACTTCTTCTGGCCGGTCTTGGCGTCGAACGCGACCAACTCGGCGCGCTCGTCGTCGTCGACGTTGACGAACACCAGCCCGTCGTGAACCATCGGCGAGAACCCGGGGCCGTGCTGACTCTTGTACCCGCCGAGCGACACCTGCCACTTCTCCTCGCCCTTCAGGTCGTAGGCGGCGAGGCTGACGGCGCCGCCGTCCCACCACGCGCAGTACAACTGGGTGCCGTCGCACGCGGGCGTACCGGACGCGTAGGAGTTCTTCGCGTGCGGGTCCGACTTGCCCTTCGACTTGTCGCCCGGCACCTCCTTCGTCCACTCCGTCTTGCCGGTGGACGCGTCGAGGCACAGGAGGAGGCGGGCCTTGGCGTCAGGGGTGGCCGACTGCACGTACACCCTGCCGCCCACGACGATGGGCGAGCCGACGCCCTTGTTGCCGGGCAGGCTCACCTTCCACAGCGGCTTCTTGGGGTCGATGTCCGGGAGCGGGCCGTCGGCGCTGCCGGTCCCGTTCGGCCCGCGGAACCGCGGCCAGTCGGCCCCGTGCGCGAGGGTGAGGGTGAGCGCGAGCGCGAGGCACGCGAGTGAGAGGCGGCGGGGCATCGGTGGCGTCTCGGTTGGAGGGTGCGATCGAATGAGGCGGGTGGGTGGAATTATCGCAAACTGGCGCGCAGATGCCACAGGCAAAAAGTGCGCGGCGGGCGCGCCCCGGGCGCTCACCCGGGCGCGCCCGCCGGGCGCGGCCCGTGCCTCGCTCGTTACCTGATCGGCGCCTCGTACCTGGCGAGGTCGATGGGGGTGACCCCGGAGACGTTCGGGCGGCTGAAGTGCCGGCGGAACTCCTCCTGCGTCAGTTGCTGGTTGATCTTCGCGTTCAGCACGTCGAGTTTCATCTCGAACTTCTGCTCCTCCCACCGCATCAACACCCCGGTCGGGTACTGCACGGCGAGCGGCGCGCCGGTCTTCGGGTCGCTCAGCCCGCTCGGCACCGTCTTCGCCTCCTTGATCTCCGCCGAGCACAGGAGCTTGCCCCGGGTGTCGCGGATCACGTGCTTCTTCACCTGCGGCCTGTTGCCGGTGGCCGGGTCGCCGTCGAACACCACCTCCTTGACCACCGCCCCGGTCGGGGTGACGGCGGTCCAGGTCAGGTGGTACGTGCGGGTCCTGTCGTCGGTCTTCGCGGTGTACTGGGTGTTGGGCGGGAAGTGGGCCATGCCCAGCGCCTGCATCACCCACTCCGGCTCGAACGGGATGCCACCCGGGATCTTCGCGCGGCCGTCGTTGAAGTCGGTGTGCGACGCGTACACGTACATCGGGTCCAGGGTGGGCATCTTGGCGTACACCCAGAACTGCTGGTCGTTGGACCCCATGAACATCTTGATGTCGATGGCCCCGCCGGTGCCGGTGAGCTTGAAGTTGCGGGGCTGGCTGGCGAACAGCTCGCCGCGCAGGGTGACGGGCGGGGTCGGCACCAGCGTGCTGCGGTCCTGCGCGGTGACCCGCACGTCCGCATCGGTGAGCGACTGGAGCCGGTCCGCGCGGTCGTTCAGGTAGCCCACCAGCTGCCGGTCGGTCACCTGGGGCAGCGGGCCGGCGCCCTTATCCTTGTTCGGGGTCTTGTTCCAGTGCTCCTTCATGAACTCGCACCCGACGGACGGGCACAGTACGGCGGCGACGAGAAGGAGGTGCAGGTGTTTCATTGCGGGCACCGTGTTGAATTCGCATCTGGAACCGGGCGCGAGGCCCGGGCCCGTGTCGCGGCACCGACCCAACTATTCCCAGCCCAGCACGCGGAACACTTCGGCCTGCACGGTGGCGACCTGCTCGTCGTTCAGCCGCGGGTCGGTCACGTGGTGGACCGCGCCGCGCGCGTCCCGCACGACCAGCACGTCCCTGCCGCCGGCGTCGCGGGCCGCGTCCTCGAACTTGAACCGCTTGCGCCGCATGAGCAGCAGCGCGGCCACGTAACGGAAGTTCAGCCCGTCCGCGGCGGTGGTGTCCTTCAGCCGGTCGAAGCAGTCGAGCAGCAGGTCGTCGTTCACCACCGCCTTGCGGGGCTTCGCGCCGGCGGCGGGCACCTTGCCGGCCCAGTACGCGACCGCCCCGGCGGGGGCGCCCGGCCACGCGTCGGCCGCGTAATCGATCCGGACCAACTTGCCGTCGCGCTCGGTCAGCGCCGCGAAGTAGCGGTCCCCCGCCTTGAGCTCGCGCCCGGTGAGGGCACACACCCGCGTTGGTCCCTGGATGTCGTAGTCGGTCATGGGAAGCGGCGCTCTTGCGTCCTGCGCGAGTGACACCACAGCGTGCCATCGCATCGTACCCCGCGTGCGCGGCGCGGGGCATCACGGCGGCGCCGCCGGGAGGCCGGTTCCGGGTGCGGGCGCGCGGGTCGTCGCGGCTGCGCCGTTGGGGGCGGCTGGGGCGAGCAGGCGCTCCAGGTGCAACTTCGCGGAATAACCCGTTTCGCTGCCCACCCCGCAGAACGTCCACTTCACCACGCCCGCCCCGTCGATGAGAGCGAACCGCGGCACCGACCCGACCCCGTAGGCGGCTTCGGCCTGCGCGCCGTCGTACACGGGCACGGTCAGCTTGCACCGGTCACGGTCCTTCACCCCGAGCGACACGTCGGCCCACACCGCGAGCGGCGCCACGCTCACCTGCGCGCCGTACTTCTCGCGCAGCGCGTCGGCGATGGCCAGCGCGAGGTCGGTCGTCTCGCTGCCGGGCTTGAAGAACACCAGCAGCACCGGCTTGCCGCGGTGCTCCGATAGCGTGAACGGGCCGGCGGTAACATTCGGCGCCGGCTGCCCCGGGGCGGGCCACCCGGGCGCCTTCCGGGAGACGGGCACCGGCGCGGAGAGCACCGACTCGCCCTTGCGCGCGGCCTCCACCTGCCGGCGCACCGCGAGCACCGCCTCGCGGTACGGGCTGGAAGCGTCGGACTTCTCCAGGTACGCGTCGAGCTTCGCCGCGCGCGCGTCGAAGAACTTCGGGCCGTGCCTCACCGGGTCGGCCAGGAACGGCGCCAGGTCGGCGAGCGCGGCGAACGCGGTCTCCACGTCGGCCCGGTAGCGGTCGAACGTGCGGCCGATGACGCCCGTCTTCTCCTTCAGCTCGTACTTCACCTCGACCCACGCCGCGAGGTCGGCCGCGAGGCCGTCGCGGTGCTTGATGACGCGGTGCACCTTGCGCGCGGCGCCGTCCGCCGCGGACACCCACACCGCGTCGGCCCGGTGCCACGCGCCGCGCCCGCCGACCGGCCGGGCCCAGTTCGGGTGCTGCTGGTTCATCACGAGCAGCCCGCACCGCCCGGCGGTCACGAAGTCGGTGCCCTGCGCCTGCCACACCTCTTCCGGGCGCGCCGGGTCGGTGGAGGCGACGGTCCACGGCTGGTCCGGCGCGCCGCGCGGGGCACGGGGCGGAAACATGCCGAATTCGAACGGGCTGAACGCGTCGAGCGCGACGGGCGGCAGCGCGCGGCCCGGGGTCTTCGCGTCGAGCGCCAGCGGCGGCGGCCCGGCGGGGTGCAGGTGGTGGACGCTCCCGTCGGCGTGAACCCGCAGCAGGTCGAGCCGCGCCGCGGGCGGCGCCGGCTTGTCGGCCGCCGCGCCGCCGGTGACGGTGCCGACCGCACTGGCTACCGCGTCGCCCTTGCGGCGGAGCAGCGTGAGCACCGCCACGTCCGCCCACGCGTCTTGCTTTTCGAGCACCAGCACCCGAACTTCGAGGTTCTGCGCGCGCCGGAACCGGGTGCCGGGCCGCTCGACCGATTCCTCGACGGTGCCGACGAAGGTGAGTTCGTCGCCCTTCGCGAGGCCCGCGCTCGGCACGCCGCCCCCCGGGGCCGCGTGGGGCGGCGCCGCGGGGGCGAGCAGGGCGAGTGCGAGCAGTCCGGCGCTCACGGGAACACCTCGCGTCACGGGCGGCGCGGCCCCTTCGGGAACCGGACTTATACCGGCGGCCGTTGTCAATGCAACGCCAACACCCTTGCCCCGCGCATCCCGCGCAGATACCGTGTTCGTCGTCGGTCGGGGTTTGTGCCGAGCGGCGGGCGGCGGCCCCGGGCGGGTCGGCCGCTCGCCTCCTGACAGGCGCCGTTCCGCCTCACGTCATCGAGGTCCGCCGTGGCACTGTTGCTTGTGTTCGCGCTGCTGACGGCCGGGTTCACCGCGCTGTTCCTCGGCGGGTCGATCGTGGTCCAGGGGTACCTGTACCAGGACTCGGCCCCGAAACTGCCGCTGCGGGCGCTGGCGGGCGGGGCGCTGCTGGCCGGGTTCCTGACGCTGTGGGCGTCCATCGACAAGAGCCGGCCCGGGCAGTACGACACGTTCTTCAACTTCTCGCCGTACAGCACCGCCGAGTTCACCGAGTTCGAGGCGGTGCGGTGGCCGGCCGGCCCCGACGGCAAGTCCAAGACCGACGCGAGCGGCAGCCCGGTCGAGGCGGTCGTCAAGTTCAAGCGCGGCACCGGCGGTAAGGACGCCCCGTTCGAGCAGGAGGGCACCAAGGAGCCGTTCGTCACGCACACCAGCGGTTACATGACCGGCGCGATCCGCGTGAAGGGGCCGAACGACCCCGAGCCGGTGCGGTACAACGCGAACGTGAAGGAGAACCCCCGCACCAAGATGAAGGAGTACCCCACCACCGAGCGCCAGTTCGTGGAGGAAAAGGGGACCCGGTACGTGAAGGCCGATCAGCTCGGCACGCTGTTCGTCCCCAGCACCGGCACCGTCGCGGTAGCGCTCCTGCTCAACTTCATGCTGCTGGTGATGTGGCTGGCGGTCACCTGGCCGGTCCTGCGGTTCACGTTCCTGCACGCCGCCGGCCTGACCGCGGTGGGCACCCTGATCACCTTGCTGGCGCTCATGCCGCTGCTGTTCGGCTACGTCCGGTCCCCGGCGCCCAAGGCGCCCGCCGCGCCGGCCGCGCCCGCCGCCCCTGCGCCCGCGGCGCGGCTCGTGCCGGGTGGGGCGG